>NZ_DEYV01000010.1:110789-111725 GCF_002364655.1 Pseudomonas sp. UBA3149 | reverse complement strand
CAGTCTCAGTCTCAGTCTCAGGAGCATCCAGTTCAGCAAGAAGCAATTGCAACGCATTGATGCGCTCACCCTGAGGTGTGGCTCTAAGCCCCACGGCCAGTTGGTTAAGCATGCTGACCAAGGCTTCCTGGGAAGCCAGCACCTCCTCGAAGAACACGTCGCGATGAGGAATATGCGCACTAATGCAGGATTGATAGACCTCGCAAAGAGCTGAACTCAATGCCTCCACGTCTGATAGCCCCGCGTTAGCGGCCCGATCAGAGAAATGAGTGAACTCAGCGGACAGCGAGGCAGCATGATGAGCATCATCACCCGTTGCTTGCCAAGCCTCTAGCAGCCCATCGGCCTTGAGCAGGATATCCATGCTCTCGATAAGAAAATCGGAGAGGCGTTGACGATTGTGATGCGTATTCGACTCTGCCGCATCGATCGAAGCGGTCTGCTCGGATCTTTGCTCCAGCAGATCCTGCAATCGAGCCAACAAGGCATCATTATCGATAAGCTGAATATCGATATGGTCGTCACTCAATTGTCTGAGGCCGTCCTCTATCGAATACGCTGCATCCGCCAGCACCTGCTGCTCTTCAGAGCCAAACGGTGTATGGCTTGCCTTGTATTCCTTAACAACACGCTCCAACAACGAAGCAAGGTCAGCAATCGCTGAAATACCTGCCATATGAGCGCTACCCTTGAGGGTATGCAAGGCACGCAGCAGATTATCAGTAACCTGTTGAGGTACCTCAGGGTCCGCCTGTTCGAGGTATTCCGCAATCGTTGCAAGATGAGCCTCCGCCTCATTACGGAAGATATCCAATAGCAACGGATCAACATTTTCACGCTCAGGCAGCTCTTCAAACACAGGCTCGCTTGTAACCTGTGCATCCAGCGACTTTTCGTCATCAGCTTCAAGGCTAAGCTCTGGCTCTGGCTCTGGCT
>NZ_DEYV01000010.1:0-110687 GCF_002364655.1 Pseudomonas sp. UBA3149 | reverse complement strand
TCTGGCTCTGGCTCTGGCTCTTGCTCTTCAGCATGGTCTACAGACGTAACCGGAGCCTCGACGTCAGCATTTTCATCCTGAGAACCGGGCCCAACCTCAGAGGCAGGCTCTACCTGTTCAGAAGACTCAAACGCGTCTGGAATCGGAAGCCCGCGGGCCAGCGCATGAGCCGCCGCTGCAAGGTAATCGACATCGTTACGCTGACGCTGAGCATTCAGCTCGTACTCATCAATCAGCTGCGGCAGTAGCTGTAGGACCTCGTTTACTACATGCTGAATATCAGCAGAGGTTTCTACACTGTGGTCGATGACACGGTTGAGAAGGTTTTCAACCGCCCATGAGAGTTCGCCAATGATCAAGGCGCGCACCATGCGCCCGCTACCCTTCAGGGTATGGAAGGCTCGACGGCTCTCAGATAACGCTTCACGATCCGAGGCATTAGCCAACCAGCGGGGAATATACGTGTTAAGCGTTTCGAGCACTTCTTCTGCCTCTTCGATGAAGACTTCTCTCAAATCTTCATCGACAGGCTCCTCATCAACAGGAGGAGGAAGAATAGAGGGAGGAACTTCTTTTGCAGGCGGATTGATAGCCTGCACAGGGGAGGCCATGACATCCCCCAGATCCATATCAGTCTCTTCGCCATGACTGGGTGCAGGAGAGGTGTCAGTTGCTGTATCGATGTGTTCAGGCAACGCCTCAGCCTCAGCCTCAGTCGGCTGCGACGCATCCAGAGACGCGGTGGCTTCCTGCTTGTCATCCCTGGCTTCCAAGGCACCGGTAGCTGCGTCGGCAGGCAGTTCTGGCTCTGTCGAGGGCTCGTGAGAAAGCGCCTCCTCCGCTGTCGGCTCAAGTGATGTAGCGTCCTGCTGTTGGCCGTCAACACCAGAAGCGGTGCTGGCTTCAGGAGAGCTGCTTTCGAGCGAATCAACCGCTCCAGCGTGGGCAGGCTCTTCAACCTCTGCATCAGCATCGCTCATAGCGCTGTCAGCGCTTGCGTCCGGCGTCGGCTCTGTAGCGATTTCCTCTATAACCAGAGGCACATCAGTCGAACTGGATACCAAGGGATAGCCCAAGGTTTCCATGCTCTCCTCTGCTACATCAAGAATCAGCTCCTGCTGTGCATTGGAGTCGTCAGCGAGACGTTCAAGGTAATATTCGACACTGGTAATAGCATCTGCCAGCGTGTCCAAGCTCTGCCAGTCTGGAACGACCTGGCGAGCCAGGAGCTCTTGCTGAATATAGCGATTACATGCCTCAACCAGGCCTGCTGCACGCTCCAGAGGAATCATGCCCAGGCCGCCTCGAACCTGGGTCAGCAACTGGGGAATCGGCAACAAATGCTCATGATTCCATTGAGAGGCTATGAATTCGATAATGGCATCTTTGGTCTGCTCAAGACCGTTACGCGCCTCTCTAATGACAAGCTGATGTACCTGGGCAACGTCTGTCGTGGGAAGATGAGACTCCTCATCATCGCCATGATCCGTCACGCCAATCATGCCCGCCAGTGTTGCCTCGACATAAAGCAACGCACCTGCGATATCCATGAGCGCAGAATCGGTACTGGGCACATCGCCAGCGGCCAGCGCCGAGACCTGATCGATCTGATCTAGAATGACGCGACGCGGCTGGCCAAAGCCCAGGACAGCCAACGTGTCTGCAATTTGCTTCAAGGGAAGCAGCAGTGCGCCCAGCTCGCTAGACTGCTGACGGTCGCTACGTACATACAAATCAAGGCTGTCCTTGATGCGCACCAGCTCTTCGCACAGAGCTGTCACCACGGAGCGCATCGCATCGCGATCCGGACCAATGCTTCCATTGTTTCCAGTATCACCCTGCCCTGAAATCTGCAGCGCTTCTTCGAGCTTGTAGAGAGCCTTTATTTCCTTGATCCGGGGCGTATCGCTTGTAGCTTGGCCCAGATAGAAAAGCAGATCGCGTGTCAGATCATAAGAAGCTGGCACATTGAGTGCCGCTGTTCCGCTTGCCAGCAGCCGCTTGAGCTCATTATCGATGCGACGCAGAAATACACGTACGCGGCTATCGTTCTCGAAGACGCCAGCGCTGAGTCCTTCAATCAGAGCAGAAGCCATCGGCCACAACTCGCCAAGCGGACTGCCTGCGCATAAATGCTCAAGACGCTCGAACACCTTCGTCAGATAATTGAGGTGACTGGCAACACCTTGGTTACGGAACAGGCTGACTTGTGCAACCTGTAAAACCTGACGGAGTTTGCGTACGACTACCGGCCAATCGGTTGCTTGTCTGCGAGCCAGTTCTTCAGGCTCGAGAAGCGGCACAAGAGGCGGAGAAGCTGGCGAGAAGAAGTTAACCTCGGATAAAGGCTTCTCGCCTCTGACTGCACGCAGTTCATTCAGAAGCGGCAGCACCATCATCGGCAGGTCGCGACGGGCACCGAGAATGCGATCCAGATAGGATGGAAGTTGCAAGATGGCTCGCATCAGAACTTCAAGCGCATCACTCTGGGCTGCTGCCGGATCGTTCTGAAGCACCTCGGCCAGCCGCTCCATTTCTTCGGCAAGCAGCGCCGCGCCATAGAACTCGACCATCTGCAGGGTGCCGTGGACCTGGTGAATGTAGGTCAGGCAGAAGCGAATCCGGGTAGTGTCCTGAGGATTCTCAACGAAAGCTTCAAGTGCATGCTGGGCTTGCTTCAGCGTTTCGGCAATCTCACCCTTCACCCACTCCAGAGCGACATAATCGTGCCGATCTGCCATATTCACTCCATTCATACCGTTAAGCTACCCTGCGGGTAAAAGCCAAAACACGCTCATCAGCGACCGGGATCAGGTCTGGATGACTCCAGCCAGTGACCTCTCCCACGCCAATTACTAAAAGTCCGCCGGGGTTCAGCTTGCTGACAAGCTGATTGAGAATGTCCTTACGAAGCCACCGACGAAAATAAATGAGCAGGTTTTGACAGAAAATGACATCCATGCCAGATATGGGTGTTCTACCAAGCTCGAGCACATTCAATCGCGCGCAACACAGGCGAGCTTTCAAAGCGGAAGCTATGGAAAACGTTCCATCTGCATGATTTGAAAAATAGCGATCAAGCAGCGAACTATCTAAATGCTTAACTTTCTCAGAGGCATATATTCCAAGACGAGCGTTACTCAAGGCATGTGAACTAATGTCTGTAGCAAAGACACCGTAGCGCTCGGATAAACCCGCCTTGCGGAAGGTCTCTGAGGCCGTTATTGCCATTGAGTAAGCTTCTTCTCCACTGGAGCAACCCACACTCCACAAAGACAAGGTTGCCTCGCTGTCCAATTGGATACGCTGACTCAAATAAGCCTCCAACGTCTCGAAGGAAGGAAGGTGGCGAAAAAACTGAGTGAACTGCGTGGTTAAGTGATTCAGCAGATCAGCCCATTCCCTTGCGCCCGTCACTCCCCGTGTTACATATCGATAGTAGTCTGCGTAATCGTTGATACCCAGCGCTCGCATACGGCTCGTCAAATGGGTCTGAAAAAATGGGCGCCTCGCGATGTCGATAACAATCCCGACACGACTCTCAAGCAAATGCTGCCAAGCGATGAATTCGCTTGGCAGCATTTCCATCGAGGGCTGGAAACTCCAGCCCTGGGGATGCTCGACATTCGTTGCGATAGCGTCCATACCTCTCGCCGCTCCGTACGAGCTGTGCACTTAGCTAGGAGACTGATCTTCTGGCAGCTTGAAGCCCGAAACCGAACGTCTCATTTCATTCGCCATCTTCGCCAAGTCTCCAATGCTACGAGCGGTAGCGGTAGTACCGGCAGAGGTTTGCGAAGTAATTTCCTGAATGACGTTCATAGTGTTTGAGATGTGACCTGCAGATGACGCCTGCTGACGCGCAGCATTGGAGATGTTCTGGATCAGACCTGCCAACGCTCTGGAAACCTTTTCAATTTCCTCGAGCGCCACACCCGCGTCCTGGGCCAGAGAGGCACCGCGAACTACTTCGGAGGTCGTTTGCTCCATGGAAATAACAGCCTCGTTGGTATCGGTCTGAATCGCTTTTACAAGGGCTTCGATCTGCTTGGTTGCGCCAGAGGAACGCTCAGCAAGACGTTGAACTTCATCGGCTACCACGGCGAAGCCGCGACCCGCATCACCGGCCATCGAAGCCTGGATGGCCGCATTAAGGGCCAGAATGTTTGTCTGGTCGGCAATGTCGTTAATCAAGCTAACGATGTCACCGATCTCTTGGGAGGATTCACCCAGTCGCTTGATCCGCTTGGAGGTATCCTGAATCTGCTCACGGATGTTATCCATGCCCACGATCGTATTATGTACGACCTGGTTGCCCTTGTTTGCAATGGATACAGAGCGCTCTGCTACCGCAGTCGACTCGGAGGCGTTGGCCGATACCTGGTCAATAGAAACTGCCATTTCGTTAACAGCGGCAGAAGCCCCGGCGATTTCCTGCGCCTGGTGCTCGGAAGCCTCCGCCAGATGAATAGCGGTTGACTGAGTTTCCTGAGCAGCTGCCGATACCTGAACCGCTGTCTGGTTAATGGTTTTAACCAGGTCACGCAACTGGTCGATCGAGTAGTTGATCGAGTCAGCAATCGCCCCTGTAAAGTCTTCGGTAACGGTTGCCTCTACGGTCAGGTCACCGTCGGCAAGGTCTGCAATTTCGTCAAGCAAGCGAAGAATCGCAGCCTGGTTACGCTGGTTCTTTTCATTGGTTTCAGCCAGACGCTGACGTGCTTCTTTTACAATGATAAGACCGATTGAAATAATCGATACCAACGCGATAAGGCCCAGAACGTAGTTACCGAGGACGTTGATACGTCGCTCAGCCGTTACGTTGCCATAACCTTGCGCCAGATCCGACGCTTTGGTCAAAAGCTGCTGTGAACTGGCAAAAATCTGGTTGGCTGCTTCACGAACGACAAGCAGTTCAGAAGACGTACCGAGAATTTCGTCCACGTTGCCGGAAACGAATTCAAACAGCTCGTTAACCTCATTCAAACGGTTAACAGCTTCGGGGTCAGTCACTTTTGCGATGTTCATCGAAGCGTTGCCTTCAAGCATCGCGTTCAAGACACGGCCAAACATACTGGCATCACGACCGAAACTATCGGCGGCCTGAACAGCAGACTGATCGCCAGCCAGCACCTTGTTAACCGAACCGAGAATACGCTCAGCCAGGAGTGACTGACGTTGCGCGACCGCTACTTGTTCAGCGGGTGCCTTACGCTCCAGCAGGATGTTAACGATCTCATCATACTCTACCTGCAACTGGGGAATCGTCTGGGCAAGCGTAGTCGCAAGCTGATGCAATGATAGTACGGTCTGCTCACTGGCCGTAATGTCATCCGCACTTTTCCGGACACGATCCCATTCAGCCTGTACCGCTTCCATTTGTGGGGCAACAGACAATGAAGAAGGCGGCAAACCTGCTAGCTCATTACCGTTACGCAAGATATCCCAGCGTCTTTCGAACTCGTTACGAGCCGCCTTAAGCTGATTGAATGCCTCGGGCTTACCTGTTGCAGCCTCACTCGCGTTGGTGGAAATACGCTGTGAGAGAACACGCAACTCACCCGCATGCTCAAGATATTGCTTATCGTGGTTGGCTTGCGTACTGAGATACGCGAAGTTTGCGAAAAGCAGAACAATTGAAATGATCAGCGCGACAAAAAGGCCGGCGACCATAGGACTCGTTTTCCCCGTACTCGTTTTCTTCATTGCTGGCCCCCGCCTGGACCGGTTTATTGCATATTCCTTTGTGATAAAGCCAATTCATTTGGCCCCACAATCCATTGCCCATGCAATTAGATGGCCAGCTTGACTGGCTCTCGTTCAGCATGGATGTGTCCGCCTGCATGTCTTATACAGAGAAGCGTGGCGATACTGATGTTACGTTGTGCGCTAAGCGGCAACGTTTAAAAACTGCTGGTGTTGAACCAGTGCGTGTGGACTGAAAACCAACCACTCCGATTCCCGGGTAAAAACCCCGTGAATGAAAGCCTCTAGCTTTTCTATCGGCGCAGCGGACTTTTCACTGAAGGAAGTGATTGAAAAATGTTGCATACCAAACACTTCATCGACGATCAGTCCAGCATAAATGTCCTGGTGATCAACAACCAGAACACGGCGCTGAGCGCGAACAGACGATGACTCGCCGCCCAGAAATCCATTGAGATCCATCAAGGGAAGCAAGCGTCCGCGAACATTGGCTACACCCTTCACCCAGTTTTTTACGCCAGGTAAAAGGGTATAACGAGGCTCATGGAGAATTTCACTCACCTCCCCCATTGGAGCAACAAACAGACGGCCTCCCATACGGAACCCGACCCCGCTCCATGAGCGCACCACCTCCTGCTGAGCAGGCAATCCCGCCGCCAGGTCCCGGCATCGCTGATCGATCTGAGCGAAAAGGGTATAAGGAGTATGGCTTCCATTCATATGAAGATCCTGCCTTGAATGACCTTAAGCGCTGAGTACACCAGCCAAGGTTTTCAACAATGTGTCTTCATCAATCGGCTTCGTCAGATAATCACGCGCACCTTGACGCTTGCCCCAGACCTTGTCGGTCTCCTGATCCTTGGTCGTCACGATAACGACAGGGATCTGGCTGGTTTCGCTGTCCTTGGTTAACTGACGGGTTGCCTGAAAACCGTTCAGACCGGGCATCACGATGTCCATCAGAACGACATCGGGCTTTTCCTGACGAGCCAAGGCAACGCCATCAGCACCGTTTTCAGCCTTGAGAACCTGATGGCCGTGCTTTTCCAGCATGGCGGTCAGCTTGTACATTTCAGTCGGTGAATCATCGACTATCAAAATTCTAGCCATTTTCGAATCCTACTTGGTCAGTACCACGAACCAGACGCCTCAGGACGTATGCTCGACTGGGGTAAAATTAGGCACATGGTTTTTTATTGCGCCGATCAGCTCTTCTTTGCTGAACGGTTTGGTCAGGTACTGATCGGACCCAACGATCCGACCCTTAGCCTTGTCAAAGAGGCCGTCACGCGAAGAAAGCATGATGACCGGCGTCGATTTGAATGCGCTATTGTTCTTGATAAGCGCACAGGTCTGATAACCGTCCAAACGAGGCATCATGATATCAACGAAAATGATGTTGGGATGGTTATCCGCAATTTTTGCGAGCGCATCGAATCCATCGACGGCAGTAATAACTTCGCAGCCTACTTTCTTGAGAAGCGTCTCGGCGGTTCGACGAATCGTTTTCGAATCATCGATTACCATTACCTTCAGACCTTCGGAGTACTGTTCCATGTTTGCTTTACCACCACATAGGCGAGTTATGACGCCTTTATCAATGCATTCCAGCCCTTTTAAGCTATCGGCTGGAAATCGAATCTTTTTAGCACAGTCTACAGGGTCTATCTATTAACCACCGGACTACCGGTTTTTCTTGATAACTAAGCGCGCTATCGCCACTCTGAGCATTCATCAGTGTCGGCCGATCAGAGCCGTCAAACCGTTTGCTTTGGAGAATCGATCAATGAGCATACGCATCGGGATAGTTATGGATCCCATTGCCCATATTGCCTACAAAAAAGACAGTTCCCTTGCCATGTTGTGGGCTGCTCAGGCGCGTGGATGGACACTACATTACATGGAGATGCAGGACCTGTACCACCTTGACGGCAAATCTCGTGCGCGCTGCCGTTTATTGAAGGTACATCAAAATTCTGAACACTGGTACGACCTGCATGATGAGCTGGACATTCCTCTTGCAGACTTAGACGTCATTCTGATGCGCAAGGATCCACCCTTCGACAATGAGTATGTCTATGCTACTTATATGTTGGAACAGGCAGAGCGGGAAGGATCGTTGATTGTTAACAAGCCCTCCAGCCTTCGCGACTGCAATGAGAAATTTTTTGCCACTTTATTCCCAGAATTGACACCCCCTACACTGGTCAGTCGCCGTGCCGACTTGATTCGGGAATTTGCCCAAACCCATCAGGACGTCATCCTCAAGCCGCTTGATGGAATGGGTGGCTCGTCCATCTTCAGACACCGCGAAGGCGACCCGAACCTGTCGGTCATACTGGAAACACTGACACAGCACGGAACACAACAGATCATTGCGCAGCGCTACCTACCGGCTATCAAGAGTGGCGACAAGCGTGTACTCATGATCGATGGCGAACCCGTGGAGTACTGCCTTGCCAGAATACCGGCTCAAGGCGAAACCCGAGGCAATCTGGCGGCGGGTGGCCGGGGTGTCGCGCAGCCCTTGTCTGACAGGGACAGAGAAATCGCGGCCAAGGTAGGACCTGAGCTTCGCAAGCGTGGCCTACTATTTGTAGGACTGGATGTAATTGGCGAGCATCTGACGGAAATCAACGTGACCAGCCCTACCTGTATTCGGGAAATTGATAACGCCTACGATACCCGCATCGCTGAGCGGCTGATGGATGTCATCGAAAAGAAGGTGGCGATGAGACCTGGACGATAGACATTTGTCCCAACTCTCTTCAGACTTCCTCAAATAGTCATCAACCGGCACGACAGGATCGTCCTGCCGGTTAGCAGTTTTCTCATAGCGTAATCTCAACTACTCATCATGAATGCCGCTATCCCAAATACGCTGCCTGCCGCCTCTGCCGTTCGCCCTGCAGACCGTCTTGGCTTTACCCTCTTTATAGCGGCACTGGTTCATGTCGTTCTGATTTTGGGTTTGGGCTTTTCTATGCCGGAACCTAGTGAAGTCAGCAAGTCCCTTGAGATTACACTCGCCTCATTCAAGAGCGACAGGGCGCCGGAGAAAGCGGATTTTCTGGCCCAGGAAAATCAGCAGGGTAGCGGCACGCTTGATAAGGCACTGGCCCCCAGCACTACAGAAGAGGTGCCATTCAAAGACAGCGAGATAAAGCCTGCCGTCAAGCCGACTTCCCCTCGGCAAACCACTGAACCCAAGACCCCTAAGGCCGCCGTCACGACCAAGTCGGCACGCCAGGATAAGGCATCTACCCGGAAAGAAAAACCCGAGCCTGAAGCTGTCGCCCGAGAAACACCTCACTTTGATAACTCTCAGATCTCAAGCGAAATAGCCAGCCTTGAGGCCCAGCTTTCCCAGGAGCGTCAGCAGTATGCCAAGCGGCCAAAGATCTACCGGATCAATGCAGCCTCTACCATGAAGGACAAAGGCGCCTGGTACAAGGAAGACTGGCGCAAGAAGATCGAACGCGTCGGCAACCTGAACTATCCAGAACAAGCCCGCCGAGAACGACTTTACGGAAGTCTTCGTCTGCTGGTCTCTATCAACCGAGACGGCTCGCTTTACGAGGTTCAAATCCTCGAGTCCTCTGGACAGACCGTGCTTGATCAGGCCGCCCTGCGCATTGTGCGCCTGGCTGCGCCATTTGCACCGTTTAGCGGAGACCTCAGCGATATCGACAGGCTTGAAATCATACGGACATGGCGCTTTGAGCGTGGAGACCGACTCGCCAGCCAATAATGTTGTTGAGTTAGGCTTGAAGCTTCCTACGTGAAGCTAGAAACTAGCAGCATGAACGCTAGCACTCCGCAATACCTCAAAAACCATCTTTTGATCGCCATGCCGCACATGGCGGACTCCAACTTTGCCCAGACGCTCATCTATCTGGTTGAGCACGGCGAGGATGGTGCCATGGGCATCATCATCAACAAGCCCAGCGCATTAAATCTGGAAGATGTTCTGGAACAGCTGCGCCCTGATGAAGAGCCGCCGCTTTCCTCGAGAAGCACTGCCATTTATAACGGCGGACCAGTGCAAGTCGAGCGCGGCTTTGTTCTTCATCCATCCGGCCCGCAATTCCAGGCAACACTGGAGCTGGGTGAGCTGGCACTTTCCACCTCTCAGGACATCTTGTTTTCCATAGCCGATGGCCACGGGCCCGAGCAGCACCTGATTGCCTTGGGCTACGCCGGGTGGGAAGCAGGCCAGCTTGAAGTCGAGCTGGCTGAAAATGCCTGGCTTACCTGCGAGGCCGATCCATCCATTCTGTTCGATGTTCCCAGTGAGCTTCGTTTGAAAGCAGCAGCGGCCCAGCTAGGTATCAACCTATCCTTATTGACCAGCCAATCGGGTCATGCCTGAATGATTTCCTCATTTAAGCTGGTACTGGGATTTGACTACGGCACGCGCCAGATAGGCGTTGCGGTGGGCCAGCCTGTAACAGGCCAAGCTCGAGAGCTATGCATTCTCAAAGCACAAAATGGTGTGCCGGACTGGTCGAAGGTTGAGAGCCTGCTTAAAGAGTGGCAACCCGATGCGCTGGTAGTGGGCCTTCCATTGAATATGGACGGTACGTCTAGCGAGATGAGTACACGTGCGGAGAAATTCGCACGACGCCTCAATGGTCGATTCAATCTACCTGTTTACACCCACGATGAGCGCCTGACCACATACGAAGCCAAGGGTGTACGTCTTGCCCAAGGCCAGCGTGATGGTTACCGTGAACGCCCTGTCGACGCCTTGGCCGCTGCCATGCTCCTTGAAGGCTGGCTTACTGCCCAAGCCGAGACGGTCAAACCCGAGCCTCCGCAGGAGAATGCATGAGCACCCCGAATCCTACCGATCTAATTCCGCAAATGGCGGATCAATTGACTCGCCACCTTGAGCGCAAGGGTATTAGCGAACCCTGCTTGGTGGGAATCCGAACCGGAGGTGTCTGGGTTGCTCAAGCGCTACTGGATGCTCTTCAAAATGAATGGCCCCTAGGCACCCTGGATGTTTCATTCTATCGGGATGACTTTACTCAGAATGGGTTGCATCCACAGGTACAACCCTCTGCCCTCCCCTTTGAAATAGAAGGCAGGCACCTTGTTCTGGTTGACGATGTGCTTATGACCGGGCGCACCATTCGTGCGGCATTGAATGAATTGTTCGATTATGGCCGCCCAGCCAGCGTGACCCTCGTCTGCCTATTGGATCTGGAGGCACGCGAACTTCCTATTCGCCCCGACATCGTTGGTCAAACGCTTCCCTTGGGTCCGGATGAGCGCATCAAGCTGACAGGGCCTACTCCCCTGGCCTTTGAACGAAAAGCCCTTTCTTCTGCTATTTGACACTCAAGGCTTACCGCCATGACCAACGCTACGCGTTCCTTGCAACTGAATGCCAATGGTCAGTTGCGCCATTTTCTTTCCCTGGATGACTTACCTCGCCCTCTGCTGACCGAACTGCTTGATACGGCAGACTCCTTTCTTGAGGTAGGCGCACGCGCAGTCAAGAAAGTACCCTTGTTGCGCGGCAAAACGGTATGCAATGTTTTCTTTGAAAACTCAACCCGGACTCGAACCACTTTCGAGCTGGCGGCCAAGCGGCTTTCTGCCGATGTCATCACACTGAACGTTTCGACTTCCTCGACCAGCAAAGGCGAAACACTGTTCGATACCTTACGAAACCTGGAAGCTATGGCGGCGGACATGTTCGTAGTCAGACATGCCGACTCCGGCGCTGCCCATTTTATTGCCGAGCATGTTTGTCCACAGGTAGCAATCATCAATGGCGGCGACGGTCGTCATGCACACCCCACACAGGGCATGCTCGATATGCTCACCATTCGCCGTCACAAAGGTGATTTCGAAAAACTGTCTGTAGCGATTGTTGGCGACATCTTGCACTCCCGCGTGGCGCGCTCGAATATGCTGGCGCTACGGACTCTGGGATGCCAGGACATTCGCGTCGTCGCACCACGCACGCTCCTGCCCATCGGCCTTGAAGATAGTTATGGCGTAAAAACGTTTACGGACATGACGGCCGGACTGAAAGATGTGGATGTAGTCATCATGCTGCGTCTTCAACGCGAACGGATGCAGGGTGGGCTACTGCCCAGCGAAGGCGAGTATTACAAGCTGTTCGGACTGACCACACAACGCCTGGCTCAGGCTAAACCAGACGCAATTGTCATGCACCCCGGACCGATCAACCGTGGAGTGGAAATA
Organism: Pseudomonas sp. UBA3149; assembly: GCF_002364655.1. Taxonomy (NCBI): domain Bacteria; kingdom Pseudomonadati; phylum Pseudomonadota; class Gammaproteobacteria; order Pseudomonadales; family Pseudomonadaceae; genus Pseudomonas; species Pseudomonas sp. UBA3149. The sequence continues at coordinate 98,759 of NZ_DEYV01000010.1, read as the reverse complement.
GAGTCGGCCGTCGCTGACGGGAGTCAATCTGTGATTCTCAATCAGGTGACCTACGGCATTGCCGTACGTATGGCTGTTCTATCCATGGCAATGAGCGGGCAAACGGCCCAGCGTCAACTTGAGCAGGAGAATATCTAAGTGACTCTGAGCATTATCAAGGCGCGGGTAATAGATCCCGCCACCCGCCTCGATCAAATAACCGATATTCACGTTTCCCAAGGCAATATCATTGCCTTGGGTGAAGCCCCTGTTGGTTTCAAGGCAGAAACTGTAATTGATGCCTCTGGACTGATAGCAGCTCCCGGCCTTGTTGATCTGAATGTGTCGCTCCGCGAACCAGGCCATACCCGAAAAGGCACTATAGAAAGCGAAACGCAGGCAGCGGCAGCAGGTGGTACAACCAGCCTGTGTTGTCCGCCGTCTACCAAGCCCGTACTGGATACTACTGCGGTCACCGAACTCATTCTGGATCGTGCGCAAGCGGCAGGTAAAGCGCGTGTCTTTCCTGTTGGTGCCCTGACAAAAGGGTTGGCCGGAGAGCAACTTGCCGAACTCGTTACATTGCACAGTGCAGGCTGTGTAGCCTTTACCAATGGGCTGGCCCCCATGGCAGGCATGCGCACGCTTCGGCGAGCACTGGAGTACGCAGCGACCTTTAATTTGAAGGTTATCTTTACGTCTCAGGATGCTGATCTAGCAGAAGGCGGGCTGGCTCATGAGGGCCCTACCGCTAGCTTCCTAGGTCTTGCTGGCATACCAGAGACAGCTGAAACCGTTGCCCTATCCCAAAACCTTCTTCTGGTTGAGCAAAGCGGCGTACGAGCACACTTTAGCCAGCTGACCAGCGCCCGTGGAATCGAGATGGTCGCTGAAGCGCAGGCACGGGGGCTCCCTGTCACCGCCGATGTAGCGTTGTATCAACTGTTCCTTACTGATGAACGGCTTGAAGGGTTTTCCAGTTTTTACCATGTGCAGCCGCCTCTTCGCACTGAGCGAGACAGGCAGGCGTTGCGTGAAGCAGTACGAAGCGGCGTAGTACAGGCCATTGCCAGTCATCACCAGCCGCATGAAGAAGATGCGAAGCTTGCGCCTTTCGCAGCCACCGAGCCCGGTATCAGCAGTGCAGAACTGTTGTTACCTCTGACCCTGAAGCTTGTAGAAGAAGGATTACTGGATTTATCGACTGCCCTTCACAGGCTAACAAGTGGCCCTGCCTCTGTATTGGATCTGCCTGCCGGTCAGTTATCAGTAGGTACTCCAGCCGATATCGTCCTCTTCTCGCTCGAAGAGCGTACCACCGTAGGCAAGCCCTGGCTTTCACGCGGGCGCAATACGCCATTCATGGACGTAGAGCTGCCAGGAAGGGTTCGCCATACACTGGTTGCAGGCAAGACAACGTATCAGGCCTGAAACCAGCGAACCCGCTGTGTACAGCGGGTTCGCTCATCCCTACCCTAGAATACCGCCTCCTTTCTGCCGATTCTCGATGGAGACCTGATCGTTCAGCGTCCAGAAATCGTACAGCACACCCAACAGGAAAAATCCGCCGGTAAAGAAGTACAGAATGGCCGTAATCCATTTACCCATGTACAACCGATGGACGCCAAAAATGCCCAGAAACGTCAACAGTATCCACGCAATGCTGTAATTGACGCGACCGCCCTGGAACCGCATATCTGCCTCACGATCCATGCTGGGGATCAGAAACAGGTCGATCAGCCAGCCAATCCCTAGAAGGCCTAGCGTAAAAAACCAAATGGTGCCGGTAACTGGCTTTCCGTAATAAAAGCGATGAGCACCCAAAAAGCCAAAAATCCACAACAGGTATCCAAGCACTTTGCTATGCGTATCGTTTTGGTACTTCATGACAACCTCAGTCACAGAGCGGTAATGTCTGCTTCATAAGCAAGATTTTTTGATTTCACTGGTCATTCTGCCAGTGATTCCAACTGGTATAGAAACCTTTTGCGACATGAACCGCTGATTTTTGATAAATATCTCGACCGGCGGAGCGGAAATAAAACTATCGATCTGATATAAAGTTGCGCGATTTTGATTATCAGGTCCGTCGACAATGCGCTCTTTACTCATTACCTGGCTATCAGCCTGTTTGGTACTGCCTGTGACGGCAGTCCAGGCCAAAGAAGCCGTTAGTGCTCGCGCTGCCGCTCCGGCTCATGCCAAGTCAGCACCACGTGCCAATAAACCCAAGGCACGTACACAACATGTTTATGCTCCTGCCAAGCCCAAGGCGGGAACCATTGTGCAAGCACATGCTGCCGCTCAGCATGCTGCGGCCAAGGAAAGCACCAAAGTAGTCAACCGCGCAATCGATGTACTAGGGACACCCTACCGTTGGGGCGGCACAACACCTAAGCATGGTTTTGACTGCAGCGGACTCGTGAATTATGTATACCGTGACGTCCAGAATCTTGAGCTACCTCGTACCTCTCAGGAGCTGGCTCGCATGGATGGCATGAAGGTTGGAAAAAAGGATCTAAAACCTGGCGATTTGATCTTTTTCAAGATACATGGCCGCAATGTTGACCATGTTGCGATTTATATGGGCCATGACCGCTTTATCCATGCACCTCGTCGTGGAGAAAGCGTACGAATTGATCATCTCAGCCGCCCCTACTGGAAAACGCGTTTCGCCTCAGCCAAGCGTGTTCTTCCCCAGATGGTCGCCACGAGTGAACAGCAGGTCCGCCCACGTAGTGCGCCTAATCCCCACAAGTCCTAACGATAGCGCTACCGTAAGCCCACCGTTGAGCAGAAGCGGTTGAAGACTTTCTGCAGCCCTTTATACTGTGCACATATACAGTATAAAGGGCTGCTTCATGGAGTTGACCGACAAACTCATCGTTTTGGCTGACGCCGCCAAATATGACGTGTCATGTGCCAGTAGTGGAGCACCCAAGCGCTCATCCAAGGGTAAGGATGGTCTAGGCGCCACAGATGGCATGGGTATTTGCCACAGCTTTACGCCCGATGGCCGTTGCGTCTCCCTGCTTAAAATCTTACTGACCAACTTTTGCCTCTACGACTGCCAATACTGTGTCAATCGTAGGTCCAGCAATGTCCCCCGCGCCCGTTTCACGCCGGAAGAAGTTGTAAAACTTACGCTCGATTTTTATCGGCGCAATACCATCAGCGGTCTCTTCTTGAGCTCAGGAATTATCCGCTCGGCAGACTATACGACGGAGCAGCTGATCCGAGTGGCTCAGTTACTGCGCGAGGAGCATCAGTTTCGAGGTTATATTCATCTAAAGACCATTCCTGATGCAGATCCCTTACTAATCGCCAAGGCAGGGCTTTATGCCGATCGTCTTTCAGTCAATATCGAACTGCCTACCGAATCGGGCCTGACACGTCTTGCTCCTGAAAAGGAGGTTCGCAGCATCAAAAAAGCCATGGGCACGATCCGTCTTGGTCTGGAGGAAACCGCCGCTGAAAAGAATGCGCCACGCTTTGCACCGGCTGGGCAGAGTACGCAGATGATCGTAGGCGCTGATGCTACTGATGACCGGACCATACTGGATACCGCGCAAACCCTGTACGGCGCCTATCAGCTGAAACGCGTGTACTATTCGGCGTTCAGCCCCATCCCGGATAGTCCGAACTCCGTACCTCTCATACCTCCGCCTTTATTGCGCGAACATCGACTTTATCAAGCAGATTTTCTTATTAGAGGTTACGGTTTTACGGCCACGGAATTACCAACGGAAGGTGGAAATCTCCCGCTGGATATTGATCCTAAGCTTGCTTGGGCTCTGAGTAACCGTGACACTTTTCCCCTCGATCTCAATCAGGCGGAGCCTGCGTTAATTGCTCGGGTTCCAGGCATTGGGATGCTGTCAGCCAAGCGCCTCGTGACATTAAGACAGCAACGGCGTATCCGCTATGCAGATCTCATTCGTCTTCGTTGCAGCCTGGAAAAAGCCAGGCCGTTCATCATTGTTCACGATTACCGTCCCAGCTCCATGCTTGCTGAGTCCTTGCACCTTCGTACTCAGCTCAGTGAAAAGCCTGCCCAATTGGCGCTCTGGTGACTATGCGCACTGTTTCCTTTGACGGCTCGTTTGCAGGTTGGCGGCGCGTAGCCAGAAAGTTGCTAGAGCAGGACATAGCGCCCCATGAAATCAGTTGGCAAACCGAGCCTCTATCAAATGATTTGTTTGCTACCGCAGATGCACAGCCATTGGAAACGGCCTCATCAACTATCCGAGTACCCAGGCAACTTGCAGACTTATTGAACTTGGCAGCCTGTTATCGACATCCCCAGCGTTGGGCACTGCTATACCGTGTCCTGTGGCGAGTCATACGGGGTGATCAAGCAGCGATGCTGGCCGGTGACGAGGATGGTAGCGAATTGCACCGTTGGGCCAAGGCAGTCAGGCGAGAAATTCATCATTTACATGCTTTCCTACGCTTTAAACAGCGGGGCGAGCATGCGGGTAACCCCCACTACGTTGCGTGGCATGAGCCGGCTCATGATGTGTTGGCGCTGGCCGCCCCTCATTTCTGCAACCGGATGGGGAATACCTCCTGGCTGATCGCCACACCGGAGGCAGCCGCATTATGGGATGGAAAGACATTAACGCTCGAGGCCCCCTGCCCCACAGGACTGGAAGCGCTTGCTAAACAGCAACGTGATGATGGCGAGCGCCTCTGGATGGCTTATTACGCAAGCACATTCAATCCCGCCCGCGCCAACCCCAAGGTCATGACGGGACATATGCCCAGGCGATTCTGGAAAGACCTGCCGGAGGGACCGTTGATCCCCACACTGCTTAGCGAGGCGCGCACCGGTACGCAGCGAACGGCCCAAGCAAAAAGCGTAAGCGAACAGACAGGAAAAACGGTACCCGTATCAGCTGCTGAGGTATTACCGGTACGCGAACAACCAAGCACCCTGGAAACCTGCCGTCGCTGTCCGCTCTGGCAGCGCGCCACTCAAGCCGTTCCAGGCGAGGGACCTCTCAATGCGAGGCTTTTCCTGATAGGCGAGCAGCCCGGCGATCAGGAAGATCTGCAAGGCCGCCCTTTCATAGGGCCGGCTGGACAGGTGCTTGATCGAGCTATTCGAGAGGCAGGCCTACAGCGGGAATCGCTCTATCTGACCAATGCCGTCAAGCATTTCAAGTGGACGCCACAGGGACGTCGACGTAAACATGTTACCCCTACCGTTGAGATCGCCCCGTGCCGCCATTGGCTTGAGAACGAGCTGGATACCATCAAGCCGGACGTCATTGTTGCATTAGGGGCTACCGCACTGGAGTCCCTGATGCACAGAAAACCAGGCTCATTGAGTGAGTATATGGGTCGTGTTACACAGTGGCAGGGGCGGTGGCTGATCGTCACGTATCACCCATCCTATGTTCTGCGCGTACCCGAGGAAGCCAGGCAGAGACAGGCCCAAGCAGCGCTTATCGCAGCCCTGGTACAGGCCAGGCAGCTACTTGAGCCTTAAAGGTTATCGGAAACGCTTGCTGTCCTCGCCCATATCCAGGGAGAGTCCTTGAGTAATGTTAGTCAAATGATCCGCATCGGTTTCGGAGCCCAGCTTGATCATCAAGCGCAGATCATTGGCAGAGTCCGCATGCGCCAACGCATCTTCGTAGCTGATCTCACCGTCGCGATACAACTGGTACAAGGCCTGATCGAACGTTTGCATGCCCAATTCCGTCGAGCGCTTCATGAGCGGCTTGAGCTCATGCACCTCTCCCTTCCGAATCAGGTCTGCCGCCAACGGCGTGTTGATCAACACTTCGATAACCGCCCTACGGCCCTTACCATCAATCGTGGGAACCAGCTGTTGAGCCACAATGGCCTTGAGGTTGAGCGAAAGGTCCATCCATATCTGCTGATGCCGATCAGCCGGGAAAAAGTGGATGATCCGCTCCAACGCCTGGTTCGCATTGTTAGCGTGTAACGTTGCCAAACACAGGTGGCCGGTCTCGGCGAATGCCACCGCATACTCCATGGTTTCCCGAGTACGTACCTCGCCGATCATGATGACATCAGGTGCCTGACGAAGCGTGTTCTTCAGCGCGACCTCAAAAGACTCCGTATCCAGGCCCACTTCCCGCTGCGTCACAATGCAGTTCTGGTGCTGGTGAATGTATTCGATAGGGTCTTCGATCGAGATGATATGGCCAGTGGAGTTCTTGTTGCGGTGACCAATCATGGCAGCTAGCGACGTGGATTTGCCCGTGCCGGTTGCCCCGACGAACAGCACCAGGCCACGCTTGGTCATGGACAGTTTTTTCAATGCCTCGGGCAGACGCAACTGATCAAGCGTAGGGATGTTTACCTCGATACGCCGAAGCACCATGCCCACCAGGTTACGCTGATAGAACGCACTTACCCGAAAGCGCCCCACCCCTCTGGAGCTGATCGCAAAATTGCATTCATGCTTCTCGGCGAACTCCGCTCTCTGCTGTTCATTCATGACGCCAAGAACCACTTCCCGAGCCTGATCAGGCGAAAGCGGCTCCTTGGTTACCGGCAGAACACGACCGTTCACCTTCATGGACGGTGGAACACCAGTTGTAATGAACAGATCGGAGCCGCCCTTTTCGACCATCAGCCGCAGCAGCTTTTCGAATTCCATCAGAAGTTCTCCGGAATCTTGGCTTTCTCACGAGCGCTGTCGCGACTGATCAACCCCTTCGCCAGCAGGTTTTTCAGGCACATATCCAGCGTTTGCATTCCAAGACCACCACCTGTCTGGATGGCAGAGTACATCTGCGCCACTTTGTCTTCACGAATGAGGTTGCGGATCGCAGGCGTCCCAATCATGATTTCATGGGCAGCCACACGGCCCCCGCCGACCTTCTTGACAAGGGTCTGAGAGATAACGGCCTGCAGCGACTCGGACAACATCGAGCGAACCATGGATTTTTCTTCGGCCGGGAAAACGTCCACGATACGGTCGATCGTTTTGGCGGCCGATGTGGTGTGCAGCGTACCAAATACCAAGTGTCCGGTTTCCGCAGCGGTCAACGCCAGCCGGATCGTTTCAAGGTCACGCAACTCACCGACCAGAATGATATCCGGGTCCTCACGCAGCGCAGAGCGCAATGCCTCCGAGAAGCCTAGAGTATCGCGGTGCACTTCCCGCTGGTTGACCAGGCATTTCTTGGACTCGTGAACGAATTCGATCGGGTCTTCGATAGTCAGGATATGGTGATACTTGGTGTTATTCAGGTAATCCAGCATGGCCGCCAGCGTCGTTGACTTGCCGGAGCCTGTAGGACCGGTGACCAACACCAGACCGCGAGGAACATCGGTTATCTTGCGAAACACATCGCCCATTCCCAGCTCTTCCATCGAAAGCACTTTAGAGGGAATAGTACGGAACACGGCACCCGGTCCACGGTTCTGGTTGAAGGCATTGACACGGAAGCGCGCAATGCCTGGCACCTCGAACGAAAAGTCGGTTTCAAGGAATTCTTCATAATCCTTGCGCTGCTTGTCATTCATGATGTCGTAGATGAGCGCATGCACCTGCTTGTCGTTGAAAGCGGGCAGGTTGATGCGTCGAACATCGCCGTCGACACGGATCATGGGTGGCAAACCGGAGGAAAGGTGTAGGTCGGATGCACCCTGTCTGGCACAAAACGCCAGCAGTTCCGTGATATCCATGAAGACTCCCTTAATACAAACAAGCAGGTAGAATGCCGCCTTATCAGCAGCGGTATTTAGAGAACGAGGTTGAATGTCAACGATAGCTGAAAATATCGCAACAGTACGCACCCGTATCCAAGCCGCAGCGCAGGCTTGTGGTCGTGACCCTGAGACCGTTGGTCTACTTGCCGTCAGCAAGACCAAACCGGCATCGGATCTACGCGAAGCTTACAACTGCGGGTTACAACATTTTGGCGAGAACTACCTGCAAGAAGCGATCCAGAAGCAGGAGATGCTAAAAGATCTACCCTTGATCTGGCATTTCATCGGCCCGATTCAATCCAATAAGACACGCTCGATCGCTAGCCATTTCGATTGGGTGCATTCCGTTGATCGCCTGAAAATCGCCCAGCGGCTTTCCGAGCAACGCCCAAAGGACATGCTCCCGCTCAATATTTGCCTACAGGTCAATATCAGTGGTGAGGCCAGCAAGTCAGGATGTTTGCCAGAAGAACTGCCTGAGCTGGCCCGTGCCGTTGCTCAGCTGCCCAACCTCGTCTTACGTGGGCTGATGGCTATACCAGAAGCCGCTACGGAACCTGAGGCGCAGCATGCTGCCTTTTCATCCCTACGAAAACTCAGCGAGGCGCTGAACCTGAATCTTGATACCCTGTCCATGGGCATGAGCCACGACTTGGAAGCAGCGATTGCTGAGGGCGCGACCTGGGTTCGAATCGGTACAGCACTGTTTGGTGTCAGACATTACAGCGCAACCCCTTCGCCTGCTTCTCATTAAGGAATTTACCTATGAGCGATACCCGCATCGCCTTTATCGGCGCCGGAAATATGGCGGCCAGTCTGATTGGAGGTCTTCTCGCACAGGGACTGCCGGCCAGCTGCATTACTGCAAGCAATCCTGACGCTGCACAACGCTCAGCGCTTGAGTCTGACCATGGGATTCAGACATTCACGTCTAACCTTGAGGCTGCCCAACAGGCTGATGTAATTGTCCTGTCGGTCAAGCCACAGGTCATGAAAAGCGTCTGTGAGGAGCTCTCCAGCGCACTTAACGGCACTCAGCTGATCGTTTCTGTTGCAGCTGGAATCACCTGTGCCAGCCTGACTCAATGGCTAGGCGAGCGTGCCCTGGTGCGCTGCATGCCTAACACCCCGGCACTGCTTCGCCAGGGTGCCAGCGGCCTGTATGCCAACGAGCATGTGTCATCAACCCAGCGCGATCAGGCTGAGCAGTTACTGTCTGCCGTAGGCCTTACCGTCTGGGTAGAAGACGAAAAGCAACTGGATGCCGTAACGGCAGTATCAGGCAGCGGCCCAGCGTATTTCTTCCTGATGATGGAAGCCATGACCCAGGCCGGTGAAGCACTTGGCCTGGACAGGGAGACATCAGCACGGCTGACCCTGCAGACAGCCCTTGGCGCTGCCCAGATGGCCTTGAACAGCGAGGCGTCACCGGCCGAACTGCGCCGCCGCGTCACTTCACTTGGCGGCACTACCGAACAGGCCATCAAGACCTTTCAGGAGGGCGGCTTCGAAGCCCTCGTTCAACAAGCACTTTCAGCGGCTGCACGCCGCTCGGCCGAGCTGGCGGAAGAGCTCGGTAAATAAGGAGTAGTCATGTACGGATTGAATACCGCCCTGATTCTTATTCTGCAAACGCTTGGCAGTCTTTATCTGCTCATTGTTTTGCTGCGCTTCATTCTACAACTCGTGAAGGCAGATTTCTATAATCCCCTGAGTCAATTCATCGTCAAAGCCACACAACCCTTGCTGCGCCCGCTACGCAGAGTCATTCCAGGCTTTGGCGGCATCGATCTGGCATCGCTGGCGCTTGCGGTACTGGTACAGCTGGTTCTCATGGTTCTGCTGCTTCTCCTGACCAACGTTGAAGGCATAAACGGCCTCACCCTGATCACCATGCAATATGGCATCGGCGGAGCAATTGCCCATCTGTTCATCTGGTCGTTGATTGCCGTGGCGTCCCTGTTTCTCAAGGTCTTTTTCTTCGCCATGATCATCAGCGTGATTCTCTCCTGGGTCGCGCCGGGCAGTTACAACCCCAGTGCCCAGCTTGTAAACCAGATCTGCGAACCTGTGCTGGCGCCTTTCCGCCGCCTTCTGCCCAACCTGGGCGGGCTGGATATCTCGCCCATTTTCGCGTTCATTGCGATCAAATTGATCGACATGCTGATCATCAACAACCTGGCCATGATGTCAGGTATGCCGTCGGTCCTCGCACCGTTCCTGTAAGCGATGGCCCCATCTGTTCGGTGGGGCCTTTATCGTTAACCATTCACACACTTTGCGTGACCGCCTAGAGAATCCCGTCGGGTCTTGATTGACGCAAGACCCGCCTTACGGCACCGTACCGCCCTTTATTACGCTCATGATGATGACAGGGATGGGGTATGGAGCGTCTGTCTCAGCAAGTCGATGCCTACGCGACTTGGAAGCTTGAACTCATACAGCAGATCAATCGCTACAGCGGCTGGCTTGTTCGTAATCGCCTCAATTCGCAAAGCCTTGATGAAACCCTGGCACGCTGTGTTCAGATCCTGCGCGACGATCACATTACGCTAGCTTTCGCTGGTGAGTTTTCCCGTGGAAAAACCGAACTGATCAATGCCTTGTTCTTTGCCGACTACGGGCAGCGCATGCTGCCGTCCCAGGCTGGCAGAACAACCATGTGCCCTACCGAGCTCTTCTATGATATCAAGGCAGAAGCCCCGTATATTCGGCTTCTACCTATCGAATCACGGCTAGATGACCTCAGTATTGCAGATATGAGAAGCGATACGGCCCGTTGGCAACAGATTGCACTGGATTACGAACAGCCGGACCTCATGGCAGCTGCGCTCGGAAAGGTCGCCGAAACGCGCCTAGTGCCGGTTGAGCAGGCCATATCCCTTGGATTCGATGCCGAGCAGCTGGACAAGCCCAGCAAGGACGGGATGGTCGAAATCCCGACCTGGCGCCATGCGATCATCAACTTCGATCATCCCTTGCTGCGTCAGGGCCTGCGCATACTCGATACGCCAGGCCTCAACGCGCTTGGCAGTGAGCCTGAACTGACACTTTCGATGCTTCCAGCCGCTCAGGCCGTACTGTTTCTGCTCGCGGCCGATACGGGGGTTACAGCCTCCGACCTTCAGCTGTGGGAGCATCACATCAAGCCAACCAGTGACGACGCGGAAGGCTCGCTGTTTGCGGTACTCAACAAGATCGATACCCTCTGGGGCGACCTGAATGGTGACGAATCCGTCGATCAGTCCATCCAGCGCATTCGTGAGGTCAGCGCTCGTCATCTGGGCATTCCCATGACGGATGTACTGCCCTTGTCTGCCAAGCAGGCCTTGCTTGCCAAGGTACGCCATGACACAGCGCTGCTTGAGCGCAGCCAGCTGGCCGCCCTCGAACGCCTGCTCTGTGACCGTATCGTTGGACACAGAGAGCGTTTGCTACAAAGCCGAGTGGTCAATCAGGTGATTTCACTTCTGGCGAGCAGCTATGCGCTTCTGGGCGAACGCTTCGAGGATATGAAGCGGCAACATGCATTACTGGAAAATGCCGCTACCGGCTCGACGCTAGCAGAGCAGATAGAAAAAACACGTGAGGAGCATGCGCTTTATCACAAGCGGCTACTTAACCTGCGCACCACACAGCGGATGCTTCAGGGGCAGGCCGTCCTACTTAACGATGCCCTGAACCCGGCACGCCTTGAAAGGCACCTGACCGACGTACGCAATAACCTTGCAGGAAGCTGGACCACACTAGGCATCAGCGAAGCGATCCATCGCTTCTTCCAAAGCGTCGAACACGACATGTTATCCCTTTACTACGAGGGTGAACGTGCGAACAAGGTTCTTCAGTCGATTTACCAGCGTCACAACGAAGAAAATCCTGGCCATCGCCTGGATGCTCCCCGTTTGCGTGTCAAAGCGCAGATTCGTGCGCTTCGCCAGCTACAGCAAAAGTCGGACCGTTTCCGTCGTCAGATGAAAACGCTGTTTACTGAACAGCGTGTGCTGACTCGCCGGTTCTTTGCAACGCTGGTAAAGGAAGCGGTCTTCGTGCATGAGCAGGCCTGTCGGGAAGCCAAACGCTGGAACGAGGTTGCCCTGCTGCCTCTCATTCAGTTTACCCGCGAGCACAAGCAGTTGCTGGAATCCAATATGCTGGAGCTCAAGGCGCTGACCCAGCAGGCGCTGGATACCCAGCAACAGAAGAGTCGTCTGCAAACCTACTGCGAAACACTGGCAGGTCAGCTTGATGAGGCCAACGATATCTTGCGACAGTTGCGCCGCCCTGCTCCGGCCCAACGCCATGCCAAGGTCGTCGCTCTCCCCGGGGTAAGTGTCGCCTAGCCACATCGGGCCTTTATCCGATGCGGCAAGCACCCTGCTTGCAGGATGCTTGCCGCTTGCGATGGCGCTCTTTAGACTGGCGCCCTCTCACGTATAAGAGCCTTAAATGCCCAGCGTCATACCCCCTGATTCCGTAGGCCTGGTTACGCCTCAGGTCCTTCACTTCTCCGAGCCGCTCCCATTGGCTTGCGGCAGGTCTTTGGCCGAGTACGATCTGGTCATCGAGACGTATGGAGAGCTCAACGAAAACCGTAGCAATGCCGTGCTCATTTGCCATGCCCTGTCCGGCCATCACCATGCGGCGGGCTACCACAGCATGGAGGATCGCAAGCCGGGCTGGTGGGACAGCTGTATCGGTCCAGGAAAGCCCATCGATACCCGCCGGTTCTTTGTCGTCGCACTGAACAACCTGGGCGGCTGTAACGGATCAACAGGCCCAGGCAGCGCCAATCCTGCTACAGGAAAGCCCTACGGCGCCGACTTTCCTGTCATTACCGTGGAAGACTGGGTCAATAGCCAGGCACGTCTGGCTGATGCGCTAGGCATTCAACAATGGGCGGCCGTCGTAGGCGGCAGCATGGGAGGCATGCAGGCCCTGCAATGGACCATCAGCTACCCTGATCGTGTACGTCACTGCATGGCTATCGCCTCGGCGCCCAAACTGTCAGCTCAGAACATTGCGTTTAATGAAGTGGCACGCCAAGCCATTCTGACTGATGAAGAATTCCATGGCGGTCGCTTCTATGAGCAGAACGTCGTACCCAAGCGAGGACTGATGCTGGCCCGCATGGTAGGTCACATCACCTATCTGTCCGATGACGCAATGGGGCAGAAGTTTGGCCGCGAACTCAAGACAGACAAGTTGAACTACGACTTCCACAGTGTGGAATTTCAAGTCGAAAGCTACCTGCGCTATCAAGGCGAAGAGTTTTCAGGCCGCTTCGATGCCAATACCTACCTGCTGATGACCAAAGCGCTGGATTACTTTGATCCCGCCAGTGCACACGATGGTGATCTAGCCAGAACGTTTGCAGATGCAAAGGCTGATTTCTGCATCATGTCCTTTACGACAGACTGGCGCTTCTCACCGGCCCGCTCACGCGAGATCGTGGATGCCTTGATTGCAGCGAAAAAAAATGTCAGCTATCTCGACATCGACGCGCCACAAGGGCATGACGCTTTTCTTCTACCGATCCCCCGGTACCTGGAAGCCTTCGTTAGTTATATGAATCGCATTGCTGTATGAGGGCCTGAACGTGCGTGCCGATCTGGATATCATCAAAGACTGGATTCCCGCCGGTAGCCGGGTCCTTGACCTGGGATGTGGTAATGGCGAGCTGCTTGCCTATCTGCAGACAAACAAGCAGGTCACCGGCTATGGCCTTGAGATCAACGACGAAAACATCAAGCAGTGCATTCGCAGAGGTGTAAACGTCCTTGAGCAGGACTTGGATAAGGGGCTGGGGAATTTTGCCAGCAACAGCTTTGACATTGTTGTTATGAGCCAGGCCCTGCAAGCGGTACATTATCCTGATCGTATTCTCGAGGAAATGCTGCGCGTAGGCAGAGAATGCATCATTACCTTCCCGAATTTTGGTCACTGGCGCTGCCGCTGGTATCTGGCCCGTAACGGGCGAATGCCGGTATCGGAGTTCTTGCCTTATACCTGGTACAACACGCCGAACATCCACTTCTGTACGTTTGAGGATTTCGAGCGTCTGTGCCACGAACTCAAGGTCAAGGTGCTTGACCGGCTGGCCGTTGACCGTCAGCACCGCCACGGCATTGGTAGCCGCCTGTGGCCCAACCTCCTGGGCGAGATCGGTATTTATCGCGTGACGGGCCAGTCGTTGTAAGACAGGTTCGTCACACTGATTCAGATGACGTCATGACCCGCCATCTGAATCACGTACATCGACTTTCCAGATTTCATATCATGCGAGCAGGCATTCGCCTGTCTCCGCCTTAAACCAGAGATGACACGACATGATTCAATTGTCCGAGCTGGTGCTGGCCAGCCACAACGCCGGTAAGCTCAAAGAACTTCAAGCCATGCTGGGTGATGCCGTCAAGGTGCGCTCCGTCGGTGAATTCAGTCAGGTCGAACCGGAAGAGACTGGACTTTCCTTTATTGAAAACGCCATTCTCAAAGCGCGTAATGCAGCGCGTGTATCCGGCCTGCCCGCCCTGGCCGATGACTCCGGCCTTGCTGTCGACGCCCTGGGTGGCGCGCCCGGTATCTACTCGGCACGCTATGCAGAAGGACGCGGCGATGCCGCGAACAATGCAAAGCTGCTCAAGGCTCTTGAAAGCACTCCTGAAGCCGAGCGTGGCGCTCAGTTTGTCAGTGTGCTGGCCCTGGTTCGCCACGCTGATGACCCGCTTCCTATCGTTTGTGAAGGGATCTGGGAAGGGCGCATCCTCTTCGAAGCCCGAGGTGAGCATGGCTTTGGGTATGACCCTCTTTTCTGGGTGCCCGAGCGGGACTGCTCGAGCGCAGAGCTGGCACCTGAGGAAAAGAACCGTATCAGCCACCGTGCCCGTGCCATGGCTATTCTTCGTGAGCGGCTCGGACTTTGATTCGATCAGCCTCGTTCGAACTGCCGCCCCTGTCGGCCTATATCCATATTCCGTGGTGCGTGCGTAAATGTCCTTATTGCGACTTCAACTCGCATGCAGCAGGACCCGAGCTACCTGAAGAGGCATATGTCGATGCCTTGCTGGCAGACTTGGATGCGGACCTTGTCCATGTGCATGGCCGACCACTGACCTCCATCTTTTTTGGAGGTGGTACTCCCAGTCTGTTTTCAGCCAGGGCGCTGGGGCGCTTGCTTGAAGGCGTCGAACGCCGCGTTGCCTTTGTTTCCAATATCGAAATTACCCTTGAGGCTAACCCAGGGACATTCGAACAGGACAAGTTTGCCGCCTACCGGCAGCTCGGCATCAACCGGCTTTCAATTGGCATCCAGAGTTTTCAAGATGCCAAGTTAAAAGCCTTGGGCCGGATCCACGGGCAGGACGAAGCGGTTCGAGCCGCCGAAATGGCACGTCGGGCAGGGTTCGATAACTTCAATCTGGACCTCATGCACGGCCTGCCAGACCAGAGCGTTGCCGATGCGATGGCAGATCTTGAACAGGCGATTGCCCTCGCGCCTACGCATATTTCCTGGTATCAGCTCACCATGGAGCCCAATACCGTCTTTTGGAGCCAGCCGCCTGAGCTACCTGAAGACGATACCCTCTGGGATATTCAGGAAGCGGGACAGGCTCGACTTGCCGAAATGGGTTATCGGCAATACGAGACCTCGGCCTATGCCCAGCCTGGACGCCAGGCACGTCACAACCTGAATTACTGGACATTCGGTGACTTCCTTGGAATTGGCGCGGGCGCCCACGCCAAGCTGAGCGCACCTGATGGTCAGATTATTCGCACCTGGAAGACGCGCCTTCCCAAGGACTATCTGGATTCTGCCAAGCATTTCCAGGCCGGTGAGCGTGTACTGACGCCAGCAGAGCTGCCCTTTGAATTCATGATGAATGCCCTGCGCCTGGTAGAGGGCGTTTCAAGTGAGCAGTATACACAGCGAACCGGTCAGCCCTTGGAAAGCCTATCTGGGGCACTGGAAGCGCTACGCGGCAAAGGTCTGCTTGAGAAGGATTCGACCAGGTTGGCCCCTACGTCCCGAGGGCAGCTTTTTTTGAATGATGTGCTGCAGCATTTTCTGTCTGACTAAGGAGACATGACGCTTGGACTACCTACTTAGCCTTATTGCAGAGGCTTCTCGCTGGTGCCGCGGTCATCTGGCCGAGATCGCCCTGGCTCTGATTTCAACCCTGCTGGTAATGTTCGGCACTGAAATCAACAACTGGATGAAGCAGCGCCTGGGCAGTTTACCTACCTTTGTACGGGTTCCGGTTCTAGCTTCGGCTTCAGTAAGTCTTTACGGCGCGGCAACTACCCACCTGACCCCCTGGGTTGTGAAAGGCTTAGGACAGTTCAACAATTACAGCCTGGCACCCGCCTTGCTGGTCGGTGCTTGTCTGCTGGGTGTTCTAGCCGAGCGACGCTGAGATACGCAGAAAAAAGGCCTGACATCTGTCAGGCCTTTTTTATTATTCGGTACGCTCGAACTTCAAATCCCAGACACCGTGCCCAAGTCGCTCACCTCTACGCTCGAACTTAGTGATGGGTCGCTCTTCGGGACGCGGAACATAGCGCTCATCTGAAGCCTGATTCCGATACCCCGGCGCGACACTCATGACTTCCAGCATGTATTCCGCATAGGGCTCCCAGTCGGTTGCCATATGCAGCACCCCACCAACCTTGAGCTTGCTACGAATCAGCTCGGCAAACTCAGGCTGAACGATACGACGCTTATGGTGGCGGGCCTTGTGCCATGGGTCCGGGAAAAACAGTAGGACCCGATCCAGGCTTGCATCAGCCACGCACTGGCGAAGCACTTCCAAGGCATCGCAGCTATAGACACGCACATTGGACAATTGCTGTGTCAGAAGGCCGTTCAGCAACGCGCCGACCCCAGGACGGTGGACCTCAACACCAATGAAGTCCTGCTCCGGCGCTGCGGCTGCCATTTCCAGTAGAGAGTGTCCCATACCAAAGCCGATTTCAAAGGTACGAGGCGCTTGGCGACCAAACACAGCGTCGAAATCCTGTAGCCCCGCATCCAGGTCGAGACCGAAGCGGGGCCAGCCTTGGTCAAGCCCCTTTTTTTGACCTTCCGTCATACGTCCCGCACGCATGACAAAACTTTTGATGGTACGCATTGGGCGTGCGGGTGCGTTATCGAATTCCTGATCGCTCATGGCTATTCACAAAGACAGCACGACCCGGCCTGAAGGCCGGGTCGTTAAGGTTAAGGTGGAATGAAACGTCGTGATCAGCTGATCAGACCTTCCAGAGGTGACGAGGCGGAGGCATATAGCTTGCGTGGCATGCGACCTGCCAGATAAGCCATGCGCCCTGCCAGGATGGCGTGCTTCATGGCTTCGCCCATCAGGACAGGATCCTTGGCGTGGGCAATGGCGGTGTTCATCAGGACGGCATCACATCCCAGCTCCATTGCAATGGTGGCATCCGAAGCAGTACCTACACCGGCATCGACCAGAACCGGCACCTTGGCCTCTTCCAGAATGATGCGCAGGTTGTACGGATTGCAGATACCCAGACCGGAACCGATCAGACCGGCCAGCGGCATAACCGCAATACAGCCAATCTCCGCCAACTGACGGGCAATGATAGGGTCATCACTGGTATACACCATGACATCGAACCCATCCTTTACCAAGGTTTCGGCGGCCTTCAAGGTTTCGATGACGTTTGGGAACAACGTTTTCTGATCCGCCAGTACCTCAAGCTTGACCAGTGAGTGCCCATCAAGAAGCTCGCGCGCCAGACGGCAGGTACGCACAGCTTCAACAGCGTCATAGCAGCCAGCCGTATTGGGCAGAATGGTATAGCGATCCGGTGGAATAACGTCCAACAGATTAGGCTCACCGGGATTCTGACCGATGTTGGTCCGGCGAACCGCAACGGTCACGATTTCGGCTCCCGACGCCTCGATGGCCAGACGGGTTTCTTCCAGGTCCTTGTATTTACCGGTGCCCACCAGCAGACGCGACTGGTAAGTGCGTCCGGCCAGGGTAAGCGGTGTATCTTGACGATTGCTGTTCATGGCAGATTCTCCGGCGGTCTAGCCGCCACCAATAGCATGAACCACTTCCAGCTGATCGCCGTCCACAAGCGTGGTATCGGCGTGCTGGCTGCGGGGTACGATATCGAGGTTTCGTTCCACGGCTACCCGTTTTCCGGTCAGTTCAAGCCGGACGAGCAAGTCCGCCACGGTGGCACCGTCAGGAAGTTCGAAAGATTCGCCGTTCAATTGAATGCGCATGGCAGAAGCGGTCTGAAATGTATGAAGGGCTGCATTCTAGCCCCTTCTGCCACGATGACCAACGTTGTATCGTCATCTAGGCCAGACGCCAGGCCACCAATCCAAGACAAACCCACCCTGCCAGGAAGGCGAGCCCGCCAAAAGGCGTGACGATGCCCAGCTTGCTGATACCGGACAATGTCAGAATATAAAGGCTGCCAGAGAACAGAATAATCCCTATGGCGAAGAAGGCGCCGGCCAAGCTAACCAAACGCCCCTGCAGATGCGTAGCCAGCAGGGCAACGCCCAGCAATGCCAGGGCATGTATGAGCTGATATAACACGCCGGTCTGGAATACAGCCAGGTGCTCCGGCGACAGTCGCCCTTTCAAACCATGGGCGGCGAATGCACCAAGGCCGACGCCAGTAAAGCCAAACACGGCGGCCAGCATGAGAAACGTACGAAGCATGGATAACTCCCAGACAGAATCGAAGCGATCGTTATAATGGACCGCTCATAACTAAAGACCAAGTCGCATGGTGCGCTCTCTTCTACGCCGTCTATTTCGCTACATACTCATCTCCATGGCTGCGAGCGTACTGCTCGTGTTGCTCTTTCGCTGGGTGCCCCCACCCGGCTCGATGGTCATGGTCGAACGAAAGATAGAATCCTGGATCGATGGCAAGCCCATCGATCTGCAGCGGGAATGGCGGCCATGGCGTGAACTACCAGACAACCTGAAGATGTCGGTGGTGGCAGGAGAGGATCAACACTTTAGTGAGCACTGGGGCTTCGACATGGACGCCATTCGTCAGGCCTTCAGCCATAACGAAGCCGGTGGCTCCCTACGTGGAGCTAGCACGATCAGTCAGCAGGTTGCCAAGAATCTATTTCTCTGGACGGGCCGTAGCTGGGTACGTAAAGGCCTGGAAGCCTGGTTTACCGTGCTGATTGAAACCCTTTGGCCCAAACAGCGCATCCTGGAGGTTTACCTCAACAGCGTTGAATGGGATTCTGGCGTCTTCGGCGCTGAAGCCGCTGCGCAGCACCATTTCGGTATTGGCGCACCGTACCTGTCGGATCGACAGGCCAGCCTGCTGGCTGCCATTCTGCCCAACCCTAGGGAATGGAGTCCAAGTCATCCTAGCGCTTACGTCAGCCGTCGTGCCAACTGGATACGGGAGCAGGTCCGGCAGTTGGGCGGTAGTGACTACCTGTTGCACATGAAATAAAAAAGGCCCTGGTAATAACCAGGGCCTTTTTTGATCAACCTGCGAGATAGGACGAGCGGGTCAATCCCAGACGCAAGGCATCCAGATACTGCGTACGCTCGCGTGCAGTCAGCTTTGCCCCGGCTACCTTGTCGCGGTAGTAGGTCATCAGCTCCTCTGGCGAGAGGTGCACATAGCGAAGCATGTCTTCAATGGTGTCATGAGTCTCGATGCCACCATGACGCACAGTGCCATCCGCATCCTGATAGACGTTGACCGAGTCCGTATCGCCAAACAGGTTATGCATATCGCCCAGGATTTCCTGATAGGCACCTACCAGGAATACACCCAACATGTAATCTTCATTCGGACGCACATCGTGAACCGGCAAACTGGTCTCGATACTCTGCTCATCTACGTAATGGTTGATTTTGCCGTCCGAGTCACAGGTCAGATCCTGTAACACCGCGCGGCGCATCGGCTCTTCATCCAGACGCGTCAGCGGTACGATAGGCAGGATCTGCCCTATCGCCCAGGTATCCGGCAAGCTCTGGAAAACCGAGAAATTGCAGATGTACTTGTCGGCCAACTTGTCGTTCAGTTCGTCCAGCACCTGGCGATGCGAACGCTGGCGTGCCTTGAGCTGATTGTAGAGTCGACGGCAGATCGCAAAGTAGCATTGCTCTGCAAGCGCCTTGTCACTCAGGCTCAGGCGACCTGACGCATACTGCGCAGAGGCTTCGCTCACGTACTGGGTTGCACGCCAGTACGTCTCGGTCACCATTTCCGGATCGGTATCACCCAGCAGCTCAACCAGCCACTGCACGACTTCAGGCTTGTCGGAGAAATTCTCGATATCAGGCATGGCGTCGTTGTTGCGCTCGACATCGGTTACCTGCATGACCAGCACGGCATGGTGCGCAGTCATGGCACGGCCACTTTCCGAGAAGATGTTTGGATGTGGAAGGCCCTGACGATCGCAGAACTCCTTGAGCATCCCTACGACCGTCGCGGCATAGTCATCCATGTCGTAATTGATGGAACTGGCGTTACGCGAGTGCGTACCGTCGTAGTCCACACCCAGGCCACCGCCCACATCGACATGATCGACCGGCAATCCAAGCGCGCGCAGTTCGGCGTAATACCGAATGGCCTCACGGAAACCCTGACGATAATCAGCCAGATTGGCAATCTGCGAACCCATATGGAAATGCAGCAGGCGAACCCCCTGCTCGAGTCCTGCCTTGCGGAAACGCTCGATCACGGACAGCAACTGTGCCGCCGACAGGCCAAACTTGGACTTTTCGCCCCCGGTATCGGCCCATTTGCTGGAAGCCAGCGATGACAGGCGAACGCGGAGACCTACCTGCGGAGTCACCTTGAGATCGGCCGCCTCTTCAATCACCAGCGGGACTTCGGACTCCTTCTCGATCACGATGAAGACGTTGTGACCAAGCTTGAGCCCCATCAGGGCCAGGCGTATGAATTCGCGATCCTTGTAACCGTTGCAAACGATGGTGCCCCCCTTGGGCGCCAGCGCCAGCACAGCCATCAGCTCAGGTTTGGAGCCAGCCTCGAGCCCGATCGACACATTACGCGTGGCAATAATGTTCTCAACGACCGCTTCCTGCTGATTGACCTTGATCGGATACAGGGCCGTGTACTGACCACCATATTCCATTCGCTCGATATTGGCATCGAACGCACCGGTCAGTGCCCGCACGCGACCTTGCAGAATGTCAGGGAAGCGCACCAATAGAGGCAGCGAAAGACCCGCCTCGCACAGTTGCCCCACCAGTAGATGAAGGTCGATGGGCTCTCCATCGGGACCATGAGGACGGACTTCGACATTGCCGATGTCATTGATAGCGAAGTAGCCAGCGCCCCAGTGGCGAATGCCGTACACACTACGGCTATCGGCTACGGTCCATTGGCTGCCGTCATCTTTGCGCGTACGTCGTGGGGACATCCGCCAGATTCTCCTGTTGAAAGGTAATAAGGTGTTGACCGCAGATCGCTGCGGTAAGTTTGGATAGATATGGCCTGAACGTGGAACCGTTCGTTTAACCGCCGGACTTCTTGGCTTTGAAACCGCGTTTGGTCAGCTCGTCAATCAGCAGGTCGACATGATCGCCCTGAATCTCGATGACGCCATCCTTCAACGCACCACCAGTACCGCACCGCCGCTTCAGTGTGCTCGCCAATTCTTTCAATTCATCGGCCGTCACAGGCACACCACTGACCGTGGTCACGGTCTTGCCGCCACGACCTTTGGTTTCGCGGCGAACACGTGCAATACCGTCTCCAGCCTGCACGGGGGCCTGCTTACAGAGGCAGTCAGCGAGAGGTTTGTTACAAGCCGGGCAATGACGACCACTATCGGTGGAATACACCAGGCCGCCGAGACCGGCAAAGGAAGAGGCTTTCTTGACCACCGGGCATTCCTCACAGGGTCAGGATAGCGACAGGCTGGAGAACCAACCAAGAGCGCCCCACTCTGGCAGGGGCTGCGCATCAAAAGGTCGCGCAATTTACCAGCATTGAACGCAAATGCTAAGTACAAATTTGCGTCAATGCTGGATATTTTCATGACAGGCTCACAGAAAACCTGCTGCTGGGCTCATTACCCTTTTCGTGTGGGTGGCGCCATGAATTCCGGCCCTACCGGATCAGTCACATGTCGGGTCAGAATTTTATCGATTTCGTCTAGCTCCTCTTGGCTCAGGGACCAGCCGAATGCCTCGTCTACTCCCTCGATCTGCTCGGGCTTTCGTGCACCCCACAGCGCAATCGTTGGGCCCTTATCAAGAATCCAGCGGATAGCCAGCGCCAAGACCGTCTTGTCATGGCGAGCACGGGCGTAATCCTCCAACGCGGCCACTGCTGCAAGGTACTGCTCAAAACGCGGTGACTGAAACTTTGGATCGACCTTGCGCAAATCGTCCCCATCAAACCGTGTCGAGGGTGACATTTTACCGGCTAGCAGGCCGCGGCACAGTGCCCCGTAAGCCAACACCGCCAGCCCGTGATCCTTGGCATAAGGCAGTACGTCCTTTTCGATATCGCGCTCGAACAAGTTATAGGGAGGCTGTACCGCTGCCAGAGGGGCTACATCGCGAAAGGCATCCATCTGCTCAGGCGAGAAGTTGCTGACGCCCAGGGCCAGCACTTTTCCTTCCTGGCGCAGCTTTTCCAACTCGCGGGCAGTCTCGTCAATGGGTGTCAAGGGGTCTGGCCAATGTACCTGGTAAAGGTCGATGTGATCGGTCTTAAGGCGACGCAGAGAATCTTCGATTTCCTGACGGATACGGGCCGGAGTAGCGTTACGGAATGGGCCGTCATCATTCCAGTCCAGTGCGACCTTGGTAGCAATCACTGCTTTATCGCGTATTCCTTCCAGCGCCTTGCCCACGATCTCTTCGGAATTGCCGAAACCGTAGACGGGCGCAGTATCAATTAGATTGATACCACGCTCTACTGCACTGCGGATCGTGGCGATGGCCTTGGATTCATCACTACCGCCCCACATCCAGCCGCCAATCGCCCAGGTACCCAGGGCGATGCGGCTGACGGGACGGGATATACCTTGAATAGTCAATGTTTCAACTGACATGAGACCTCCTGTATGGCTCAGGGGTGGATAGGCTGATAACGCCTGATAAGCGCAAGACATGCGTATGGAGAGGTATTGAACAGGCCGTTCAATGAAAGTTGCCTGGCTGCAGCGCAACACTGCAGCCAGGCGAGGTATCAACCCTGCTCCATCAGCTGGCGCAAGTCGATAATTGCCGCATTAGCGCGGGAGATATAGTTAGCTATCACCAGAGAATGGTTAGCCAGAACACCGAAGCCACTGCCATTGAGAATCATCGGGCTCCAGACCGGCTGCTGAGCGGCCTCCAGCTCACGAATGATTTCGCGCACGTTTACCGTTGCGTTCTTCTTGGCCAGCACATCGGCAAAATCTACTTCGATGGCGCGCAGGATATGAGACAGCGCCCAGGCCTGCCCGCGTGCCTCGTAGAAAACGTTATCTATCTGAAGCCAGGGCGTCTTGACGATACGCTCGTGAACTTCAGGCACCTGTCCGGGGAGCAGATCCTGATTGGGATTGATGTCAGCATCCAGACGAGAACGGCCCACACTGGCGGAGAGCCGTTGTGACAGCGACCCCAGGCGAGTCTCTACGTCGCCCAGCCAGTTACGCAGGTTATCGGCACGCGCGTAAAAGAGCGCACGCTGCTGCTCCTGCCCACCCAGACGCGCCAAGTAAAGGTCAAGGGAGCGAATACCCGCACGATATTCAGACTCCGAAGACGGCATCGCCCAGCTACGGTTGTCAAAGTTGAAGTGTGGCTCGGCCTTGGCCAAATCAACATCTTCCGTTGACTGAGACTGAGAGCGGGCAAAGTCCTTACGCAGCGCACGGGAAAGATCACGTACCTGCACCAGGACGCCGTACTCCCAGGAAGGCATGTTGTCGAGCCAGAGACCAGGAGGCGCAACATCGTTGGACAGATAGCCGCCTGGCTTGTCGAGCAAAGTGCCCGCCACCATCTTGAGTGTCTCTACCGTGGTATAGCCCAGGGCCAGTTTGCGTTGAGCGACAGACGCCGCTTCCTGGGCATGCTGCTGAACAGGAAAGCGGTCCGGCTCGCGGCTCCAGTACCAACCCAGGATAAACATCACGAGCAGATAAAGGCCGATGATGATAGCCACGGCGCGCAGCCAGGGGCGGCCGCCAACAGCCGAAGCGCCGTCTGTCCGCCGCCTCCAACTGCTTGTACGATTCTTCCAGTCCAGCATGATGTTATTCCTTATAGTCGACTCCAGCGTTCGACCACGTCTATGACAAGGGGTTGCCGATTAAGTACGTTCGGTAGTGTACATAAGCCGTTCAGCTCTTGGTCCTAATGTTGCTCGATCCTGAGCCGATGACCTAGCAAGGCGATGCTGGTAGGCTTTAGTGATGGCCTATCGCCACCGATCTTTACTCAGGACGAGCCGGACTACCATGAGCGAGCATGACGATCCTTCACTGGACCGTATCAAGAACCATTTTGCCCAAAGGGTCATCACCCAGGCCAGACATGTTCTGGAAATCTGGCAACGCCTGCATCGTGTGGAGTGGAGTACGGCAAGCCTGGAAGAGCTGACCGAGGCCAACAATCGCCTCCTGCGCTATGCCCAGCGATTCGATCAGCAGGAGCACAGCCAGCTGGCAGAACGGATTGCTGGCTGTCTTTTGGCCGTCGAGGCCAACCGGGGACGCCTGACCAGTACAACGATTTCAGAACTGAGCCAGCTCATGCAAAGCTTGTCTCGCACTGGCTTACGCCATGGCGATCAGCTGGAAAGCACCAACCTTCCCCCGTTGCGCAAGCCTATTTATATTGCCTTGCAGGATCGGGAGCGCTCTGAGCGCCTGGCCCTGCAAATGGAGTACTTTGGCGTCACGATTCATATCTTCGAAGACGCAGTCACATTCCGCCAGGCTATTTCCGAGCGCCACCCGGCAGTGCTCATTATGGAAGTCGATTTCAACGGCCCGGGCGCGGGTCTTCAGCTGACAGCCGAAATCCAGGCGAACCTGACTATCAAGCTGCCAGTGCTGTTCTTCAGTCATGAAGAAGCCGACACCGCCATGCGTCTGGCAGCCGTACGCGCGGGTGGCCACGAGTTCTATACCGGCACCCTGGATGCCTCGCACCTGCTTGAAAAGGTCGAAACGCTGACCCGCGTCGCCTATTACGACCCGATCCGCGCCCTGATCGTCGACGACTCGCGCGCCCAAGCGATGCATACGGAGATGTCTTTAAACAGTGCCGGCATCGTGACTCGCACCCTGCTCAACCCGACTGCCGTGATGCCGCATCTTGCCGAGTTCAACCCGGACCTGATCATTCTGGACATGTATATGCCGGAGTGCATGGGGACGGAGCTGGCCAAGGTCATCCGTCAGCATGAGCGCTACGTAAGCGTCCCGATTATCTACCTTTCGGCTGAAGGTGATCTGGACAAGCAGCTGGATGCCATGAGCGAAGGCGGCGATGATTTTTTGACCAAGCCGATCAAACCCCGCCACTTGATCGCCACCGTGCGTACACGCGCCGCCAGGGCACGTAACCTCAAAGCGCGCATCGTTCAGGACAGTCTGACAGGTCTGTATAACCATACCCACATTTTGCAGCTCCTGGAGGACGCGAGTTTTCTGGCTCGCCGACGCAGCAAAAGCCTGTCGTTTGTCATGCTCGATATCGATCACTTCAAAAAAGTGAACGATCAATATGGCCATCCTATGAGGGATCGCGTCATCAAGAGCCTGGCCCTGTTTCTGAAACAGCGCCTGCGCAAGACCGATCATATCGGCCGTTACGGTGGCGAGGAATTCGCCGTGGTGCTGCAGGACACCGATAGCCAGAATGCCCTGCGACTGATCGATGAAATCCGCAAACGGTTTTCAGAAATTTGCTATCCAGCCCAGCAGGAAAGCCTCTTCTGCACGTTCAGCGCAGGGGTTGCACAGCTGCAGCCCGACCAGGACATCAAGAGCCTGGCTAGGCAGGCTGATGAGGCGCTTTATCAGGCCAAGCGCAGTGGGCGTAACCGCGTGGAAATCTATCAGCCCCAGCCGTCAGCCTGACAATCCATCACGCATATGGAGACAATTCCTGAGGGCTAGCGGCGAACGCTTTCGGTATCATGGCCGGGAGTTTCACCTGCCGAGAGTGTCATGCGCCGCCTGTTATTTCTGCTTTTGCTGATTATCGCCCCGCCCGTCTCTGCCGGCCTGTTTGACGGTAACCGTCCTGCATCGACTCTTGGCGCTTCAAGTAACGCCAGCGACTTTCTACCTGTTGACCAGGCGTTCCGGCTGGAGCAGCTCGAATCCACTCCTGATAAACAGGTGCTGCGTTTCATTATTGCAGACGGCTATTACCTGTATCGGCATCGCTTTCAATTCAGCACACAACCAGAGGGCCTGACACAGGACATTGTCTTACCGGCTGGAGAACCCAAGTATGATGAGTGGTTCGGCGATGTACAGGTTTATCATCATGTAGTGGATATCGAGGTCCCGCTGGCCCAGGCAGGAGCATCCGGACAGCTGTCCATTACCTACCAGGGCTGCGCGGACAAGGGGCTGTGTTACCCGCCGGAAACCAAGCAGATCGCATTGGGTGATGCCTCTGCCTTACCCGCTACCGTGCCCTCTTCAACGACAATAGAAACCGCATGGCACTGGCGTGACATGCTCCTGTTTTTCCTGGCAGGCCTGGGATTGACCTTTACCCCTTGCGTACTGCCCATGCTGCCTATCATGTCTTCAGTCCTGCTTCACGGTCGGGACAGAAGCTCTCATACCGCAGGCCGCGGGTTATTTCTTTCTCTAGTGTATGTCGTACACATGGCAGGGTGCTTTGCCCTCCTGGGCTCGCTGATGGGGCTTTTTGGCGCAAGCCTCAATCTGCAGGCGCGTCTGCAGTCGGCCTGGGTGCTCGTTCCCTTTGCTGCATTCTTCGTAGCCTTTGCACTGGCCATGTTTGGACTGTTCGAGCTTCGCCTGCCCGCCTTTATCCGAAACCCAGTCGACCGCCTGGCCAGTGGCGCGAAGGGCGGCTCCGTACTAGGTGCAGCCACGCTGGGCGTTCTTTCCAGCCTGTTGGTATCGCCGTGTGTCTCGGCGCCACTGGCGGGTGCATTGCTCTACATCAGCAGCAGTGGTGATGCGTTAGGCGGTGGACTCAAGCTGTTTGCTCTGGGCTTGGGGATGGGTACTCCACTTATTCTTTTTGCTACAGGCGGTGGGGCTCTCCTACCCAAATCCGGTGCCTGGATGGTGGGTGTACGAAACGCCTTTGGCGTTCTGCTCCTCGGAGTAGCCGTCTGGATGCTGGAACGCTTGCTGCCCGGCCCTGTGGCATTGGCCCTATGGGGCTTGCTGGCCGGCGGAACCGGGCTGTTCCTTGGAGCCTTAGAGTTGACACCCAAGACTCCCCGTCAAAAGCTGGCTCAGCTTTTGGGACTGGCCTTGCTGGTCTATGCCGTAGCGGCATGGATTGGTGCGCTGCAAGGCCGCTCAGATCCGCTTCGCCCGCTCACAGTGACCTCATCTCCTGCCACCCTGTCTAGCAGTACCAGCGCCTCGAATTGGCAGACGGTCAGTACGCCCGCCGAACTGGATGCTGCCTTGAAGGCCGCAAAGGATGCGGGGCAACCCCTTCTGCTCGACTGGTATGCCGACTGGTGCATCAGCTGCAAGGTAATCGAGCGTGAAGTGTTCAACGATCCTGCCATCATGGCCCGGCTGACTGCCTTTCGTCTGATACGCTTCGACATTACGGCCAGCAACGCACAACAGCGTGCTCTTCTGGATCGTTACCACCTCTTTGGCCCGCCCGCGATCCAGTTTTTTGATCGCAAGGGACAGGAAGCCCAAGACCTGAGGGTCATTGGTGAAATCGGCGCAGATGCGTTTGCCAAACACCTCGAACGCGCTCAAAAAACCTTATAACCCCCAATTAGATAAAATTTCGCCCAACGTGCTGGCATTTACAGCAAACATCGGGCGACTGGACAGTCAGCGAGCAATGCGGCATAGTCCGCGGCCATCGCTTTGCCTGTTGAAGGATGTCGTCATGGCTACGCTGCTGGTCCTGCATGGACCCAACCTGAATCTGCTGGGCACCCGCGAGCCGGGCGTCTACGGCGCGGTCACGCTGGATGAAATCAACCAGGATCTCAAGTGTCGCGCGGAAGCGGCCGGACATACACTGGACTATTTCCAGAGCAATGCCGAGCACCAACTGATCGAACGAATCCATGCCGCTCGTCATGAAGGCGTGGATTTTATTGTGATCAATCCTGCTGCCTTCACTCACACCAGCGTTGCGCTACGTGACGCATTGCTGGCTGTGAGCATCCCATTCATCGAGGTGCATCTTTCAAACGTGCACAAGCGAGAACCCTTTCGTCATCACTCCTACTTTTCAGACGTTGCCGTAGGGGTGATCTGCGGTCTCGGTGCCAGCGGTTATCGCATGGCGCTTGACGCTGCAATCGAAATGACAGGCAAGGCACAGAACGCCTAGCCGCTGCATAACCGGGCATTGAATCGACACCTCGATGTGCCCGACAAAAACTTAAACGTAACAGACCTTAGGGGAGTGCCAACGTTAATGGACATTCGTAAAGTCAAGAAGCTGATCGAACTGCTGGAAGAATCCGGAATCGACGAACTGGAGATCCGTGAAGGCGAAGAATCCGTTCGCATCAGCCGTCAGAGTCAGCGTGCTGTACAGACTGCTGTCTACGCTGCTCCGCCCGTCGCTGCCCCGGCTGCTGCACCCGCTCCGGTTGCTGCCCCGGCTGCCGAAGCACCCGCTGCGCAACAACTGACAGGCAATGTGGTTCGCTCACCCATGGTAGGCACTTTCTATCGCGCCTCCTCTCCTACCTCTGCGCCCTTCGCCGAAGTGGGCCAAGCCGTGAAGAAAGGCGACATCGTCTGCATCGTCGAAGCCATGAAAATGATGAACCACATCGAAGCCGAAACCAGCGGTACCATCGGCGCTGTCCTGGTCGAAA
Source organism: Pseudomonas sp. UBA3149 (assembly GCF_002364655.1). Classification (NCBI taxonomy): domain Bacteria; kingdom Pseudomonadati; phylum Pseudomonadota; class Gammaproteobacteria; order Pseudomonadales; family Pseudomonadaceae; genus Pseudomonas; species Pseudomonas sp. UBA3149. The sequence goes on along the minus strand of NZ_DEYV01000010.1, from coordinate 70,055 downwards.
ACGGCCAGCCGGTTGAGTTTGACCAGCCGCTGTTCACCATTGTCTGATCGACAGGAGTCCGCGATGCTGGAAAAAGTCCTGATCGCCAACCGCGGGGAAATTGCCCTGCGTGTGGTTCGTGCCTGCAAGGAGTTGGGCATCAAGACGGTGGCCGTACACTCCACCGCTGATCGTGAGTTGATGCACTTGTCCCTGGCCGACGAATCGGTCTGCATCGGCCCCGCCCCGTCTCCTCAGTCTTACCTGAACATCCCGGCCATCATCAGCGCAGCTGAGGTTACCGGCGCCACCGCTATTCACCCTGGCTACGGCTTCCTGGCAGAAAATGCCGACTTTGCCGAACAGGTCGAGCGCTCCGGCTTTACCTTTGTCGGTCCGACCGCAGACGTGATCCGCCTCATGGGCGACAAGGTCTCCGCGAAGGATGCGATGAAAAAGGCAGGCGTACCCACGGTTCCCGGCTCCGATGGCGCGATGCCAACCGACGAAGCCGAGTGCCTGCGTATTGCACGCGAAGTGGGCTACCCCGTCATCATCAAGGCGGCTGGCGGCGGCGGTGGCCGTGGCATGCGCGTGGTTTACGAAGAGTCCGAGCTGATCAAGTCCATCAGCATGACTCAGACCGAAGCAGGCGCTGCGTTTGGCAACTCTACGGTTTATTTGGAAAAGTTTCTAGGCAACCCGCGTCACGTGGAAGTTCAGGTTCTGTCCGATGGCCAGGGCAATGCCGTTCACCTGTTCGACCGCGACTGCTCGCTGCAACGTCGTCACCAGAAAGTCATTGAAGAAGCACCTGCCCCGCAGATCGACGAAAAGGCACGTGCCGAAGTACTCGCCCGCTGCGTTCAGGCCTGCGTTGAGATCGGTTACCGTGGTGCCGGTACGTTCGAGTTCCTCTATGAGGACGGCCGTTTCTACTTCATCGAAATGAACACGCGCGTTCAGGTGGAGCACCCGGTTACCGAGATGATTACCGGTGTTGACATCGTCAAGGAGATGCTGAGCATCGCTGCTGGCAACAAGCTGTCGATCAAACAGGAAGACATCAAAATCACCGGGCACGCCATCGAGTGCCGGATCAACGCGGAAGACCCCAAGACCTTCATGCCCTCGCCTGGCCTGGTCAAGCACTTCCACGCGCCGGGCGGCAATGGCGTACGGGTCGATTCGCACCTGTACAGCGGTTACAAGGTTCCGCCGAACTACGACTCGCTGATCGCCAAGCTGATCACCTGGGGACGTGACCGTGACGAGGCGATGGCCCGCATGCGTAACGCGCTGGATGAACTGATTGTCGATGGCATCAAAACCAATGCTGACCTGCATCGCATGCTTACGCGCGATGAAGCCTTTGGCAAAGGCGGTGTGAACATCCATTATCTGGAGAAGAAGCTAGGCTTGAAACACTGATAGCCTTGCTTGAAGCCCGGGCCGCACATGCGGCCCGTTGCTTTTTAAACTACCCATTTACGTATTTGAAAGGTTTCGCCATGCCGTGGCTGCAAGTCCGACTCGCCATTACCCCTGATCAGGCAGAGCCCTATGAAGACGCCCTGCTCGGCCTGGGTGCTGTTTCCGTGACATTCATGGATGCAGAAGACCAGCCCATTTTCGAGCCGGACCTGGGCACAACGCCTCTTTGGAGCAAGACGCATCTGCTGGCCCTATTCGAGTCGGATATCGATGAGCAGGACCTGGCGAAACACCTGACACTTATTGCAGGCACCGACGCTGATTTTCATATCGAGCATATCGAGGATCAGGACTGGGAACGCAGCTGGATGGATAACTTCCACCCCATGCGCTTTGGCCAGCGCCTATGGATCGTACCCAGCTGGCATGAAGCGCCCGAGCCGGGTGCAGTCAACCTGCATCTGGATCCCGGGCTTGCTTTCGGTACGGGGACGCACCCCACCACTGCACTGTGCCTCGAATGGCTGGATGGACAGCCACTTGAAGGCTATCAGGTTATCGATTTTGGCTGCGGCTCGGGCATTCTGGCCATCGCGGCACTGCTGCTGGGCGCAACGCGTGCCGTAGGAACGGATATCGACGTACAGGCGCTTGAAGCCTCTCGCGACAATGCCAATCGAAACGGCATTGACCCAGCCCGCTTCCCGGTCTACCTGCCAGCCGACATGCCGGACGAACCGGCTGATGTCGTTGTTGCCAATATCCTGGCCGGCCCGCTTGTAAGCCTCGCGCCACAATTGAGCCGCCTGGTAAAATCGGGCGGCCGACTGGCCTTGTCTGGCATTCTGGCGGAGCAGGCGGAAGAGGTACGCGCCGCTTACAGTGCCGATTTCGAGCTGGACCCTACGGCCGAGCGCGAAGGCTGGATCAGAATTACGGGCATAAAACGCTAAGATGAACGACGCGCGGCAAAAAGTGGCTTCAACGAGCCACTTTTCAGCCTTGAGCGTTAGAGTAAACTAGTCGGCTTTTCCGCAGGACCAGACCAGATCGCCATAATGACTGAAACCTACGTCACTCAATGCCCGCATTGCAGTACTCGCTTTCGAGTCAAGCAGGAGCATTTGGCGATTGCCCAAGGCAACGTGCGTTGCGGCGCCTGCCTTGAAATCTTCGATGCCACTCAGCATCTCGAAGGATTGCCGACACCGCTCAAGCCCGTCATCGAGTCGACAGCCGTCGTCATTCAGCCTGCGCCCCCTATGGCTCAGTCACCTTCGACGCAGCCCCAGTCTATCAGCCATGTTTCAGATGCTGCCGAAGCAGTGCCCAAGCACCCTTCGGACACTCTATTGATCCATGATGACCTGGATCTGGACGGGCTTGACCTGGATGAAGAGCTGGCCAAGCTGGACGCCATGGAGTCGGCGCAACGCCTTCCTCCCCTGCCAACATTTGGGCAGCAGAAACCCGCCTCGAAAACTATACCGGTTTATGATGAAAGCTGGGCTGAGGCCCTGCTGCGCGAGGAAAGTGCAGAATCTGACAACGAGCAGCGCCAGGAACCGACTTTAACGCTCGACACCATCGAGGAAGATCATGCTCATGAAGAGCCCTCGCTAGGGCTACATGCCTCGCATGAGGCAGACGAGCCCGAGCTTGAATCATCCCTGAGGGCTGACGAGAAGGACAATCACGATCAGCCGATCGAAGCGGCCGAACCTCATATGGGCGACACGGCGCCCTCTGACCAGGAAGCCACGCCTGTACGTGCCGAGCCCGCTCTGCGTAACGACACATTGCTCGACCTTCATGACGAGCCATTGCAGCTCGACTGGCAACCGCCGAAGAAGCAGTGGGCCAAGCGGCTCGGCTGGGTGCTGTTGAATCTGGTTGCCCTGTTTGGTCTGTTTGCTCAGTACGTTGGCTTTCATTTCGACGAGCTGGCGCGTCAAGACCAGTATCGTCCCTGGTTTGTTCAGTTCTGCGCGTGGGCGGACTGCAAGGTTCCGTCCAAGGTCGATGTAAAACAGATCCGTAGCAGCAACCTGGTTGTACGCAGTCACCCAGAATTTTCAGGCGCGCTACAGGTCGATGCGATCCTGTATAACCGGGCAACGTTCTCACAGCCCTTCCCGCTTCTGGAACTGCGCTTTGCCGACCTGAATGGGCAGCTCATTGCCAGCCGTCGGTTCAAGCCGTGGGAATACCTGGGCGGCGAATTGAAAGGACAGACCGAGATGCCACCGCAGACACCTATCCATATCTCGCTGGACATTCTTGATCCAGGCAGCCGAGCTGTAAATTACAGCCTCAGCTTTCATTCGCCCGAGTAAAAAACACTCCAATATGGCAAAGGTGTCCGGGCCAGGCTGAACTGTTCAGTTTTTGTTCAATTCAGCCTTTATCCGGACACGGCGAGCGGGTATCATTGCCGACCCTTTTCCAGTACACCCGTACCTCCAAAGCGCCTGCAGTTGCTATTGGATAAGGTAATTTCGGCCAGGGAAACTCATGTCGATGGTACGCATCGGCCCATATACATTGCCCAACCCACTGATCCTCGCGCCAATGGCCGGGGTGACTGATCGCCCATTCCGCCAGCTGTGTCGTCAGCTTGGTGCAGGTCTGGTCGTATCGGAAATGGTAACTAGCGACGTTCGTCTGTATAACAGCCGCAAGTCACGGCTACGCCTGATTCACGACGGCGAGGCCGAGCCGCGTTCGGTACAGATTGCCGGCGGCGATCCAGCCATGCTGGCTGAAGCGGCACAGCGCAATGTCGAGCTGGGTGCACAGATCATCGACATCAATATGGGTTGTCCGGCTAAAAAGGTCTGCAACAAGGCAGCCGGTTCGGCGCTGATGAAAGATGAAGCGCTGGTAGCCGATATCCTGAATGCCGTCGTAGCCGCCGTTGACGTGCCCGTCACGCTCAAGATCCGTACAGGTTGGGACCGTGAACACCGCAATGGCGTGACGATTGCCCGCATTGCAGAGCAGGCCGGTATTGCGGCACTCTCCGTGCACGGACGGACGCGGGCCGATCTGTATACCGGGACAGCGGAATACGACACCATCGCTGAAATCAAGCAGGCGGTTTCCATTCCGATTTTTGCCAACGGTGACATCGACTCGCCGGAAAAGGCTCGCTACGTGCTGGACCATACCGGTGCCGATGCCCTGTTGATTGGCCGTGCGGCGCAAGGGAGACCCTGGATCTTCCGAGAGATCGATCATTACCTATGTACAGGCCAGCATCTGCCGGCACCGACCCTTGGCGAAGTGGAACAGATCCTGCTGGGCCATTTGTCCGAGTTGCATGGTTTCTACGGCCCCGAAATGGGCGTACGGATCGCTCGCAAGCACGTAGGCTGGTATCTTTCAGCTCTTCCTGGCGCCCAGGACTTTCGCGCTCAGTTCAACCGTCTCCAAGATATGGACGCACAACACGCCAGCATTTGCGCCTTTTTCGCGCAGTGCCCATCTGATGGGAAGGAAGTGGCATGACTTCGTTGACCGATAACTCTATGACTGGAATCACGCCTGTGAGCGACAATGCCAATCTGAAGCAGCACCTGACGGCACCGCTGCAGGAAGGCCAGACCCTGCGAGACAGCGTTGAAAAGGCGCTTCGCAACTATTTCGCTCACCTGGACGGCCAGCCGGTTACCGATGTCTACAACATGGTGTTGTGTGAAGTCGAAGCCCCCTTGCTGGAAAGCGTAATGAATTACGTCAAGGGCAACCAGACCAAGGCGTCTGAGATGCTCGGCTTGAATCGCGGCACCCTGCGCAAAAAGCTCAAGCAATACGATCTGCTCTGATTCTCATGATGTCCAGAGCCGGTCGAGCAAGGTCCGGTTCTGGACAGCCCTTCCTCTCGCCTGACCGATGGACTTTGTGATGACAGACCAAACCGCCCGCCTTCCCGTTCGCCGTGCGCTGATCAGCGTCTCCGACAAGACTGGCGTCGTTGATTTTGCCCGAGAGCTTGCAGCATTAGGTGTCGAGATTCTTTCGACTGGCGGCACCTATAAATTGCTGCGCGACAATAATGTCCCGGCAGTGGAGGTGGCGGATTACACCGGCTTTCCAGAAATGATGGACGGTCGCGTCAAGACGCTGCATCCCAAGATTCATGGTGGCATCCTGGGTCGCCGCGGTACGGATGATGGCGTCATGGGTCAACACGGCATCCAGCCGATTGATCTGGTAGCCGTTAACCTCTATCCCTTTGAGGCAACTGTAGCCAAGCCAGACTGCGACCTGCCGACTGCCATCGAGAATATCGATATTGGCGGTCCGACCATGGTTCGCTCAGCCGCGAAAAATCATAAGGACGTTGCTATCGTCGTCAATGCCGGCGATTACGCTCAGGTCATCGAAAGCCTCAAGCATGGCGGCATGACCTATGCTCAGCGTTTCGATCTGGCCCTGAAGGCCTTCGAACATACATCAGCCTATGACGGCATGATTGCCAATTACCTGGGCACGATTGACCAGACGGCTGAAGTATTATCCACCCAGGGCCGCGGCAGCTTTCCCCGTACCTTCAATACCCAGTTCATCAAGGCGCAAGAGATGCGCTACGGTGAAAACCCGCATCAGAGCGCTGCTTTCTATGTAGAAAGCAAGCCCCAGGAGGCGAGTGTCGCCACGGCGACCCAGCTTCAAGGCAAGGAGCTTTCCTTCAATAACGTGGCTGACACCGATGCAGCCCTGGAGTGCGTAAAGAGCTTTGATGCTCCAGCCTGCGTTATCGTCAAACATGCCAATCCCTGTGGCGTTGCGGTAGCCTCTGAAGAGGATGGCGGCATTCGCAAGGCCTATGACCTGGCATATGCCACTGATAGCGAGTCTGCCTTTGGCGGCATCATCGCTTTCAATCGCGAGCTGGATGGCGAAACGGCTAAGGCGATTGTCGAGCGCCAGTTCGTCGAAGTCATCATTGCACCCAAGGTATCAGCTGCCGCTCGCGAGGTCATCGCAGCCAAAGCCAATGTTCGACTGCTGGAATGCGGCGAATGGAGCACCGATCGCGTGGGCGGCTGGGACTTCAAGCGAGTAAACGGTGGCCTGCTGGTACAGAGCCGCGACATCGGTATGATCACTCAGGCCGATCTCAAAATTGTTACTCAGCGCGCGCCCAGTGAGCAGGAAATCCAAGACCTGCTGTTCGCCTGGAAAGTCGCCAAATTTGTGAAGTCCAACGCCATCGTTTATGCCAAGCATCGTCAGACCGTAGGCGTAGGAGCTGGCCAGATGAGCCGTGTCAATTCTGCCCGCATCGCTGCCATCAAGGCAGAACATGCCGGACTGGCCGTACAAGGAGCCGTCATGGCATCCGATGCCTTCTTCCCCTTCCGTGACGGCATCGACAATGCTGCCAAGGCCGGCATTACCGCCGTGATTCAACCCGGCGGCTCGATGCGTGACGCGGAAGTCATTGCGGCTGCCGATGAAGCAGGCATGGCCATGGTCTTTACCGGCATGCGTCATTTCCGTCACTAATCAAACCGGCTTTGCCGTATTGTCCGGAGCCTTGATCTGCCACTGCGCAGACGAGAGGCTCAGACATCTTGCATCACTGCGGGCTCATGCCCTGGCCGGCATGAGCCCTAGAAGGAGCGAACATGAATGTATTGATCATTGGCAGCGGCGGACGAGAACACGCGCTGGCCTGGAAGGCGGCACAGGATCCTCGCGTTGAAAAGGTATTCGTTGCACCGGGTAATGCGGGTACGGCCATCGAAGATAAATGTGAAAACGTCGCTATTGATGTCCTGGCTCTGGAGCAACTGGCGGACTTTGCCGAGAAAAACGTTGCTCTGACAATCGTCGGACCAGAAGCCCCTCTGGTAAAAGGTGTCGTAGACCTATTTCGCTCACGTGGCCTGAAGTGCTTCGGCCCTACGGCAGGCGCTGCCCAGCTGGAAGGATCCAAGGCCTTCACCAAGGATTTCCTGGCCCGCCACCAGATTCCTACAGCGGCATACCAGAACTTTACTGAAATTGAGCCTGCCCTTGCCTACCTGCGTGAAAAGGGCGCGCCTATCGTAGTCAAGGCCGACGGCCTTGCTGCAGGCAAGGGTGTGATCGTCGCCATGACGCTTGAAGAAGCTGAGGCTGCCGTACGTGACATGCTGTCAGGCAATGCCTTTGGCGATGCGGGTGCTCGTGTTGTTATCGAGGAGTTCCTGGAGGGCGAAGAAGCCAGCTTTATCGTCATGGTCGACGGCCATAATGTACTGCCCATGGCGACCAGTCAGGATCACAAGCGTGTAGGCGATGCAGACACCGGCCCGAATACCGGCGGCATGGGTGCGTACTCACCCGCTCCGGTGGTCACTACTGATATCCATCAGCGCATCATGGATGAAGTAATCTATCCCACGGTACAGGGTATGGCGGCTGAAGGTCATGTCTATACCGGTTTTCTGTATGCTGGCCTGATGATCGACAAGAGCGGCGCGCCCAAGGTTATCGAGTTCAATTGCCGCTTTGGCGACCCTGAAACCCAGCCGATCATGCTGCGCCTGCAATCCAGTCTGGTCGCACTGATTGAGGCAGCACTGGCTGAGCAGCTGGATACGACTGATGCCCAGTGGGATCCGCGACCCAGCCTGGGTGTCGTGCTGGCAGCAGGCGGCTACCCTGGAGACTACGCCAAGGGAGACGTCATTTCCGGCCTGGAGCAGGCAGTTGCTGCTGACGGCAAGGTCTTTCATGCTGGCACAGCATTGGTACAAGATCAGGTCGTGACCAGCGGTGGCCGCGTCCTGTGCGCCACGGCACTAGGTAACTCCGTGGCTCAGGCACAGCAGAATGCCTATGCCCTAGCCAGACAGATCAACTGGAACGGCTGCTTCTACCGCAACGATATCGGTTATCGTGCAATAGCTCGCGAACGCAGCTAATACCACTGCCGGACGTCATGAAGATGTCCGGCAGCATTTATCCCTGCTGGTCGGCTCGCTATACTCTGAATTCAACTTACGAAGGGAATTTTCGTGCGCCGGCTCAGGACCGCCATCTGTTTGCTTGCCAGCGTTGTGCTGGCTTTCCTGTATGCCTCGTTTCCTGTGGCTGCCGACGAAATGGCGGCATGGTCACGCCTGGATGATCCAGAGGGTAGCCTGCAGCTGAGCGATGTGCGTGAGCGGCTTTCTGAGTTCAGATCGCTCCCGGGCCAGGAAACCCATCGTCCGGCTGATGAAGGAGCAATCTGGCTCTATACTCGCCTGCCCGCCTCGGATGCCTCACGCGTTCTACGGGCCATTGCACCAAACGTGGCGTATATCGATTTTTATGCCTTGAGTGATGGCAGGACCCTGTCCCTCAATCGAACCGGCATCGCACGCCCCGGTAACTACCGTGAGCAGCCCAGCCGCGACTTTCTGTTTACCCTGCCGAGTACCGCCGGCCCGCTGGACGTTTTTGTCCGCATGGAAAGCCGAAGTCCGATTCGTGCCTTTCTGAAGATTGCGCCCAATGCCGAGATCACCATCGCCTTCCGGCTACTGATGTTCGGCACGCTGCTGGGCTGCCTGTGCATGCTCATGATCTTCAACATGATGCAGCTCTTCTACCGGCGCAGCAGTACCGGTATTGCCCTAACCATTCTGCTCGGCCTGCAGATGGTGGCCGCCTTTAACATCTTCGGCCTGGCCAGCATGATTCTGGTCGAAAAGCTCTACCTGACGCCGTTGCTGATGGATCTCTCTACCCTGGCAACGATGGCGTGTGCGCTCTATTTTACCAGCGCCTTCTTTAACGGCCAGCAGCTGCCATTACGCCTGCAGCTGGTGCTTTATGTCGAGTTCATCGCGCTTGTACTGGCGGCCGCGTTCCTGATTCTGACCAAGGACGTATACATCGGCGAGGTGCTTTACAGCCTCATCGGCCTAAGTGTTTTCACCCTTTTCGCCATCAGTGTCAAATACTGGCAACAGGGCTTCAAGCCCGCACGCTGGCTGGCACTAGCCTATCTGCTGGCCATCATTGCGGGTGGTTTGGCCCTGCCCCGCATGATGGGTTACTGGTCCTCACCAGAATGGCTGGGACGCGCACTGGTTATGGTCAGCGTGATTACCGGCTTTCTGTTTACGGTGGCTGTAGGCGAGCGCCAGCGTTATCTGCTTGAAAAGCACTTCCTGATGAGCCGTGACCAAGCCGCCAACACGGCTGAAATCAAGGGCAAGGCAGACTTCCTGGCACGCATGAGCCACGAAATACGCACCCCTATGAACGGTGTATTGGGCATGACCGAGCTGCTTTTAGGCACCGCTATGTCACCCAAGCAACGGGATTATGTCCAGACCATTCACAGCGCAGGTAATGAGCTGCTTAGCCTGATCAATGAAATTCTGGATATATCAAGGCTCGAGTCTGGCCAGATCGAACTGGAAGATGTCCAATTCGACTTCAATGCGCTGATCGAGGATAGTCTTGATATTTTCAGAGCCAAGGCCGAGCATCGACAGGTTGAACTGATCAGCTTTATCCAGCCCCAGGTGCCGCGCATGATGACGGGTGACCCGACGCGTCTGCGCCAGGTGTTGCTAAGCCTGCTGGATAATGCCTTCCAGCGGACTGAAATAGGCGAGATCCTGCTGGTGGTGGCTCTGGAAGGCCAAGGAACGCCAAACCCTCGCCTGCGTATCGCCGTTCAGGACAGCGGTACGCCCCTGGAGCCTGAGGCCCGCAACCGACTAGTTTCCAGCACGTTGGACAGCCGGGAGTTTCTGGCAGCTGGTGTATCGGGTGCCCATCGGGGTCTTGCCATCACGCAGCGCCTGATCATGCTGATGAAGGGTGAGCTGGGTATCGAAAGCGGCGCTGAAACTGGCTCGACCGTCTGGCTTACCCTTCCCGTTCCACAAGGCCTTCTGGATAATCCCGGCGCTGATCTCGACCGTCCCTTGCATGGCGTCCGCCTGCTGGTGGTCGACGATAACGAAACCTGCCGCAAGGTTCTCCAGCTGCAATGCAGTGCCTGGGGCATGAATGTCACCCTGGCGGCTTCCGGGCGGGAAGCTTTGGCACTCCTGCGTACCAAGGCGAACCTGCAGGAATATTTCGATGTCGTGCTGCTGGATCAGGAGATGCCAGGCATGACCGGCATGCAACTGGCCGCACGGATCAACGAAGATCCCAATCTGAGCCATGATCTGCTACTGATCATGCTGACCGGTATCACTAACGCGCCCAGCAAGATCATTGCACGCAACGCGGGTATCAAGCGTGTCCTGACCAAGCCTGTAGCAGGCTACACACTGAAGGCCACACTGGCCGATGAACTCTCCCGACGCAGCCAGCCACTGGGCGAGACGCCTCGAGAGAACCAGTCGGCACCTCTGCCGAACGACCTCAAGGTTCTGGTTGCCGAGGACAACATCATCTCAACCAAGGTTATTCGCGGCATGTTGAAAAAGATCAACATCGAGCCGGATACAGCTACAAATGGCCTCGAAGCCTTGGCAGCCATGCAACAGACCCAGTATGACCTCGTATTGATGGACTGCGAGATGCCGGAAATGGACGGCTTTACAGCAACTGAACGCATGCGTGCGTGGGAGACCCGTGAGAACCGCCCACGAACACCGATTGTGGCGCTGACGGCGCATATCCTTTCCGAACACAAGGAACGCGCCCAGGAAGCCGGAATGGATGGTCATATGGCCAAGCCTGTGGAGTTGTCTCAATTGCGTGACCTTGTGCAGTTCTGGGCTGGCGAACGTGAGCGAGGCGAAACAAAGAAGTAAGATGGCAGCTACGTGACTTCTTCACCATGTAGCTGCCTGACTCGTCCAATAGGCTGCTTATAATTCATCCAAATAACAACCCAAACCAGGCGCCCCAAAAAAGGGCCGCCTGGTTTTTCGTATTCACCCAGAGCACCAAAAGAAGGCAGCACGTCTACTACGCCGCCAGCGTTTGAGTATGAAAGTCCAGTCAAATCAGAGGCTGTGGCAGTTTGGCATGGATAGTGAAATGCATCGATTAAAGCCGAAAAGGCTTACCCACAATCGAGCACGATCATCCAGGAGCCATGCATGAAGCGCCGTCCCCTACTCAAGACAACGTTGGCCGCTAGCGCCCTGCTGTTCAGCGGACTTTTCCCTTTCAGCGCTGCGTACGCCGCCGACACCATTAAGGTCGGTATTCTGCACTCCCTGTCCGGCACCATGGCGATCTCCGAAACATCGCTCAAAGACATGGCGCTAATGACCATCGATGAAATCAATGCCAAGGGCGGCATAAACGGTAAAAAGCTTGAGCCGGTGGTGGTTGACCCTGCTTCCAACTGGCCATTGTTTGCAGAAAAAGCACGCCAACTACTGACTCAGGACAAGGTAGCCGTGGTATTTGGCTGCTGGACCTCCGTCTCTCGCAAATCCGTATTACCGGTTTTTGAAGAGCTGAACGGCATGTTGTTCTACCCCGTTCAGTATGAGGGCGAGGAAATGTCGCCCAACGTGTTCTATACCGGCGCAGCGCCCAATCAGCAGGCCATTCCGGCAGTGGAATACCTGATGAGCGAGGATGGTGGTGCCGCCAAGCGCTTTTTCCTGCTGGGCACCGATTACGTCTATCCTCGTACCACGAACAAGATCCTCCGCGCCTTCCTGCATAGCAAGGGCGTAGACGACAAAAATATCGAAGAGGTCTATACCCCCTTTGGTCATAGTGACTATCAGACCATCGTTGCCGATATCAAAAAATTCTCTGCCGGCGGCAAGACCGCTGTGGTCTCGACCATCAACGGCGATTCCAACGTGCCCTTTTACAAGGAACTGGCCAACCAGGGGTTGAAGGCAACAGACGTACCGGTAGTGGCTTTCTCGGTGGGTGAGGAAGAGCTGCGTGGTATTGATACGGCGCCACTGGTCGGTCATCTGGCAGCCTGGAACTACTTCCAGTCCGTCGAAAATCCGGTCAACGAGAAATTCGTATCCGACTGGAAGGCCTATGCCAAGGCCCATAACCTTCCCAACGCCGCTACAGCTGTCACCAATGACCCGATGGAAGCGACCTACGTCGGTATCCACATGTGGGCGCAGGCCGTCGAGAAGGCCAAATCGACCGATGTGGACAAGGTGCGTGATGCGCTGGCGGATCAACGCTTCCAGGCGCCTTCGGGTTATACCCTGACCATGGACAAGACCAATCATCACCTCCATAAGCCGGTCATGATCGGCGAGATCCAGGATGACGGTCAGTTCAGTGTGGTCTGGCAGACTGAAGGTCCCATCCGCGCACAGCCCTGGAGCCCTTATATCACCGGCAATGACAAGAAGCCGGAGCATCCAGTCAAGGGTACGTTTTAACGCATGAGTTGATAACGCGTCGCGGGCATTGGGGAGCCTTTCGCTTGCCAGTGTCTGCTTCGCCACGAAGCGCCCGAGGGTGCAGCCCCTGCACACACGAGAGAAAACATGCGCCTGGTTTCCTTTTTATTGACTGCCTTGCTGCTGAGCGCTGCCGGCTTGGCCTGCGCCGGCCCGGCCAGTGATTTCGCCGCCGCCAGCAGCGCCGAACAGATCAAGCTACTACAAGCCTGGTCGGCTGAGCCCAGCCCTGACCGCTTACCTTTTCTACAAGCCCTGCAGGACAACACCGTAGTTATCGACGATGAAAAGCACGTGTTCTACAAGGACGGCAATACACTGCATGCCGCAGAAGGTGACTCTACAGTAGCGCCTGTCGGCACGCCGAAAAGCTTCCGCTTGAACAACCGGCTCCGGGTCTTGATCAGCAATGCCCTGGCGAGCCACCAGCTCCTGTCCAACGATGCTTCGGCACGTCTGCACGCCGCACAGGCATTACGGCAGGAAGCCAAGCCAGAACAGCGTATGCTGCTCGAACAGCGCCTGCATATCGAGGCAGATGAAAACGTCAAACAGGCGTTGAGCCTTGCCCTGGCCAACCTACAGTTGACCGATCCTGATCCTGCCGTGCGTTTGGCTGCGGTGCGCCTGCTGGGCGATACCGGTGAGCCCCAGGCACGCACTCGCCTGCAGGCGCTGACCAATCCCGCCAACGAGACCGACGCCAATGTACGCAAGGCCGCAGCAACCAGTCTGCAACAGGTGGAACGTCGCCTGCTGATCGGTGATCTGCTTGGACAGGCCTTTACCGGCCTTTCCCTGGGCTCGATTCTGCTATTGGCAGCCTTGGGCCTTGCCATCACGTACGGACTGCTGGGTGTGATCAATATGGCCCATGGCGAGATGCTGATGCTGGGCGCCTACTCCACGTACGTGGTTCAACTGCTATTCCAGCGTCTGGCGCCCGATTGGCTCGCGTTTTATCCACTGCTGGCTCTGCCTGTGGCATTTCTTATCACGGCGGTCATTGGCATGGCACTGGAACGTACCGTGATCCGCCATCTGTACGGTCGCCCGCTTGAAACCCTGCTGGCTACCTGGGGCATCAGCCTGATGTTGATCCAGCTAGTGCGCGTCGTGTTCGGGGCCCAAAACGTGGAAGTGGCAAATCCGGCATGGCTCTCGGGCGGTATCCAGGTCTTGCCGAATCTGCTGCTGCCATATAACCGGCTGATCATCATTGGTTTTGTAATTGCGGTTCTGGTTCTCACCTGGAGTCTGCTCAATATGACCCGGCTAGGCTTGAATATCCGCGCCGTGACGCAGAACCGCAACATGGCAGCCTGCTGCGGCGTGCCGACCGGGCGCATCGACATGCTGGCATTTGGCCTGGGCTCGGGTATTGCCGGCCTGGGTGGCGTGGCGCTGTCGCAGGTTGGCAACGTCGGACCTGACCTGGGTCAGGGCTACATTATCGACTCCTTTCTGGTCGTGGTGCTTGGCGGGGTTGGCCAGCTGGCTGGAAGCGTCATGGCTGCGTTCGGCCTGGGCATTGCCAACAAGATTCTCGAACCACAGATCGGCGCAGTACTGGGCAAGATTTTAATCCTTGCGCTGATCATCCTGTTTATCCAGAAGCGCCCGCAAGGACTCTTCGCTCTCAAAGGGAGGGTTATCGATTGAACCAGCCCCTGACCATTACGCTTGCGCAAAAAGCCGGCCCGCGCTGGACCCTGGCCCTTGGCGGATTAGCCCTGGTTGGCCTGCTTGCCTTGCCGCTTCTCTCCTTGCTACCGGCCGACAACCCATTACAGGTGTCGGCTTATACCCTGACACTGGTAGGCAAGATTCTCTGCTATGCCATCGTGGCGCTTGCTCTGGACCTGGTCTGGGGATACGCCGGACTGCTGTCGCTCGGCCACGGCCTGTTCTTCGCCCTGGGCGGCTACGCGATGGGCATGTACCTGGTACGCCAGTCTGCCGGAGAAGGCGTCCCGGCCTTCATGTCGTTTCTGTCCTGGACGGAAATCCCCTGGTTCTGGGCGGGTACGCAGCACTTTCTGTGGGCGCTGTGCCTGGTCGTACTTGCGCCGGGCGTCCTTGCCTTTGTATTCGGCTTTTTTGCCTTCCGCTCACGCATTAAAGGCGTGTACTTCTCGATCATGACGCAGGCGCTAACCTTTGCCGGCATGCTGCTGTTCTTTCGTAACGAGACCGGTTTTGGCGGCAACAATGGGTTCACCGGCTTCACCACCCTGCTCGGCTTCCCGATCGCCTCACCGGGCATGCGTGCCATGCTTTTCCTGCTGACAGTCGCCCTGCTTGTAGGCAGCCTGCTTCTGGGCTGGCAACTCGCACGCAGTAAATTCGGCCGCATTCTTACCGCCATCCGCGATGCGGAGAACCGCGTCATGTTCTGCGGCTACGATCCACGCGGCTTCAAACTGTTCGTCTGGACGCTATCGGCGGTGCTTTGTGGTCTGGCGGGTGCGCTGTACGTACCTCAGGTGGGCATTATCAACCCGAGCGAAATGGCTCCGACCAACTCCATCGAGGCTGCCATCTGGGTGGCTCTGGGCGGCCGCGGTACGCTGATTGGCCCGATTATTGGTGCGGGCATCGTCAATGGCGCCAAGAGCTGGTTCACCGTTGCCTTTCCCGAGTACTGGCAGTTCTTTCTGGGCCTGCTGTTCATCGTAGTGACCCTCTATCTTCCCAAGGGCGTGATCGGACTGATCCGTAAGGATAAAGACCTATGAAAGCCGCTCCTGTACCTGAGCTGCTCGATGCCTCCCTAGGCAGCGAATCGAGCGGTCTTGGCCACCGCGTCACAGGCGGTCTCGACACACGTCACGGCACTATTCTTACGCTGGAGGACATCAGTGTCAGCTTCGATGGATTCAAGGCGCTAAATGACCTGACGCTTTACATCGGCGTCGGTGAGCTGCGCTGCATTATCGGGCCCAATGGTGCCGGCAAGACGACCCTGATGGACGTCATCACCGGCAAGACCCGCCCCGATACTGGCAAGGCCTACTTTGGCGAAACCCTGGACCTGACACAGATGAGCGAGGTGCAAATCGCTCAGGCAGGCATCGGTCGGAAGTTTCAGAAGCCTACGGTATTCGAAGCGCTTACCGTGTATGAAAACCTGGAGTTGGCCCAAAAGGCCGACAAGTCTGTCTGGGCCAGCTTGCGAGCAACGCTTAGCGGTGAGCAGAAGGAGCGACTCGAGGACATCCTGACCACGATCCGCCTGAGCGAATCGCATCATCGACCGGCCGGGTTGCTCTCCCATGGACAGAAACAATTCCTGGAAATCGGCATGCTACTGACGCAGGAGCCCCAGTTACTCCTGCTGGACGAACCGGTAGCCGGCATGACAGATGCCGAAACCGAGTTTACGGCGGAACTGTTCAAGTCGCTGGCTCGCAAGCATTCGCTCATGGTGGTGGAGCATGACATGGGCTTTGTCGACACCATCGCTGACCATGTCACCGTGCTGCACCAAGGGCATGTTCTGGCAGAGGGCTCGCTTGTCGAAGTACAGGCCAATGAGCAGGTCATTGAGGTCTATCTAGGTCGATGAAAGCGCCCCGTAGCGTGGATCAAGCCCAGCAATGCTGTGCAGCTGGCAATTGATGAGTAGGTAATCGCCCCTCTCGCTCATGCGTCCATAAGGAACAACGATGCTTCAGGTTAACGAACTTCATCAGTATTACGGTGGTAGCCACATCCTGCGCGGCCTGTCCTTTGAGGCAAGAATTGGCGAAGTCACGTGTCTGCTGGGCCGAAACGGCGTTGGCAAGACGACGCTGCTCAAGTGCCTGATGGGTCTTATACCCTCGAAACAGGGAAGTGTGCTCTGGGAAGACAATGCAATTACCACGCTCAAGCCGCACCAGCGGGTGCATGCCGGTATTGCCTATGTACCGCAGGGCCGTGAGATCTTTCCTCGGCTAACCGTAGAGGAAAACCTGCTGATGGGCCTGTCTCGCTTTCCGGTCGGACAAGCCAAGGAAGTCCCTGACTTTATCTATGAGCTGTTCCCTGTTCTCAAGCAGATGAAGCATCGCCGAGGGGGGGATCTGTCTGGCGGTCAGCAGCAACAGCTCGCCATTGGCCGCGCCCTGGCCAGCCAACCGCGCCTGCTGATTCTTGATGAGCCCACTGAAGGCATTCAGCCCTCGGTCATCAAGGAAATCGGTACAGTCATCAAGCGTTTGGCGGCCAAGGGCGACATGGCCATCCTGCTGGTGGAGCAATTCTATGATTTTGCCGCCGAATTGGCCGATCACTATCTTGTGATGTCTCGTGGGGAAATCATCCAGCGCGGCCAGGGTACACAGATGGAGGCCGACGGCGTACGCGGTCTGGTCGCCATTTGAAAACCGCTTGCCAGAGCACCCAGGCGGCATGCCATGATCCCGTCAGTTCAGCGTAATGATGCTGACGGTAAACCAAAACAGATAAGAACCGATGAACGCACCAATTACATCCGCCCTGTTTACCCCTGCCTGGCAGGCCGAGCTGGAATTGGCCTATGCACGCCAGGGTGACTGGACTCGTCCGGTCATGCGGCGGCATGCCGGTCCGCTGCGGGTGCAGAAGCATTTGCACGCGGAGGGACCGGAGGTGTGCCAGCACATCATTGTTCACCCACCTGGTGGTATTGCCGGCGGAGATCGCCTGGCAATCAATGCTCGTGTCGGTGAGCAGGCCTGGGCGCAACTGACCAGTCCGGGTGCCGCCAAGTGGTATCGCGCGACAGGCCCGGCTCATCAGTGTCTCACACTCGCCGTCGAGCCCGGCGCCACGCTGGAGTGGCTACCTCAAGAAACCATTGTCTTCTCGGGTGCGCAGGCCGAGCTGGCTACCCGTATCAATCTTGAAGGTGACGCCCGCCTTTTTTACTGGGACATGGTTGCCCTGGGTCGCCCCGCCAGCCAAGAGCGCTTTGCTACAGGACACTTCCAGTCTCATCTGGATATCTACCGCGACGGCCATCCGCTATGGCATGAGCGTCAGCGGATTGCCGGAGGCGACCGTTTACTGGAGTCGCCTATTGGACTCGCCGGATATCCTGTCTTCGCCACGCTGATCGTGACCGGCGATATTGACGAGCCCCTGCTACAGGCCTGCCGCGCCCTGCCGTGCCAGGGCCGTGGCGATCTCTCACAACTCCCTGGCCTGCTGGTAGCTCGTTGCCTTGCCCATGAGGCGTTGGCGGCACGTGCCTGGCTGATCGAACTCTGGACGCTGTTACGCCCCGCCCTGCTGGGCCGCCGCGCCGTCCCTCCCCGTATCTGGAGCACCTGATGGATTTGACACCTCGCGAAAAAGACAAACTATTGATTTTCACTGCCGGTCTTGTGGCTGAGCGGCGTCTGGCCAGGGGCCTCAAGCTCAATTATCCCGAGGCCATGGCTTTCATATCGGCCGCCCTGCTCGAAGGCGCCCGGGACGGCCAGACGGTAGCCGAGCTGATGCACTACGGCACCACGCTGCTTACCCGCGAACAGGTCATGGAAGGGGTTCCGGAAATGATTCCAGACATCCAGGTGGAAGCTACCTTTCCCGACGGGACCAAGCTTGTAACCGTACACCAACCGATTGCCTGAGGCTGTTATGACGTGCTCTATCGCTCCTGCCCACGAATCCGATCTGCCTGGCATTCTGGCCATCTACAACGACGCCGTAGAAAACACCACGGCGATCTGGAACGAGACCCTGGTCGATCTGGCCAACCGCCGCGCCTGGCTGGCAGACCGCACCGCCCAGGGGTTTCCCGTACTGGTTGCCCGTGATGCTGCCGGTGAGGTAGTCGGCTATGCCAGTTATGGCACCTGGCGAACCATTGAGGGTTTCCGTCATACCGTCGAGCATTCGGTATACGTCCGCAGCGATCAGCGTGGTCAGGGCATCGGGCCCATGTTGATGAAAGCGCTGATCGAGTATGCCCGCAAGGCCAATCTACACATGATGGTGGCGGCTATCGAGAGCGGTAATACCGCGTCGATCCGCCTACATGAGCGACTGGGTTTCGTAACAACCGGCCAGATGCCGGAAGTCGGCCGCAAGTTCGATCGGTGGCTGGATCTTACGTTTATGCAACTCAAGCTGGAGTCCCATCATGGTTGACATCACCCTTGAACGCGTCGGTGCAGAAGCATTTCAACATTACAGGCAGGGCTTAGGCGACCTTTTGCGTGACTGTGTTGCAGGCGGCGCCTCGATCGGGTTTCTGGCTGATCTGAGCGATGCCGAAGTTGACGCGTATCTGGATAGCGCTCAACAGGGTATAGCGGATGGCAGCCTTCATCTCTGGGTTGCGCTATTAGCCGATCGGACGGTGGCCGGTAGCGTACAGCTGGCGCCAGCGACCAAACGCAATGGCCTCAAACGCGCCGAAGTACAAAAGTTGATGGTGCTACGTGGCGCTCGGCGGCACGGCATTGCACATCGGCTGATGATCACGCTGGAAAGCGCTGCATCGGACATGGGGCGCACCTTGCTTTACCTCGATACGCTGGCGGGTTCAGGCGCCGAACAGCTCTATCAATACCTGGGATATCAGCGTGTCGGGGAAATCCCGGACTATGCCGCGAACCCCGACGGCACCTATCACCCGACCGCCCTTTACTACAAGCAGCTCAGGAGCCTCTCATGATCCCTGGCGAATACCAGATCAAAGACGGCGATATAGAACTCAATGCCGGTCGTCGAACCTTGAGCCTGACGGTAGCCAACACGGGGGATCGCCCTGTCCAGGTCGGTTCTCACTATCACTTCTTCGAAACCAACGATGCCCTCGCCTTTGACCGTGAGCAGGCCCGTGGCATGCGCCTGAACATTCCGGCAGGTACGGCGGTACGCTTCGAGCCGGGCCAGTCACGCGATATAGAGCTGGTGGAGCTGGCAGGCGACCGTATCGTGTATGGCTTTGCTGGCCGTGTGATGGGCCATTTATAACGCGCAGCTCCGATGCAATGAACATCAGTCTTGATGATGGGTATTGCTTCGCACCTTCCATCCCATTGCCAGGATGGTCAAGGCGCGCCGCCTGAAGGCAGTAATACCCCTTACCAACCCACACCCGAAACACAGAACGGGACCGGCGCTGCGCCACCCCTCCCTACACGATCAGGATGAGTGATATGAAGATTTCACGCCAAGCCTATGCCGACATGTTCGGTCCCACTACGGGCGACAAGGTGCGTCTGGCGGATACGGACCTGTGGATTGAGGTCGAGCACGATCACACCGTTTACGGTGAAGAGGTCAAGTTCGGAGGCGGCAAGGTCATCCGCGACGGCATGGGCCAGAGTCAGCGTTGCGCAGCCGACGTGGTCGACACGGTGATCACCAATGCGCTGATTCTTGACCACTGGGGAATTGTGAAGGCGGACGTCGGCCTCAAGAATGGCCGTATTGCAGCCATCGGCAAGGCAGGCAACCCGGACATCCAGCCGGGAGTAACGATTGCTATTGGTGGCGCAACAGAGGTCATCGCTGGGGAAGGCATGATCCTCACAGCAGGCGGCATCGATAGTCACATTCACTTCATCTGTCCGCAGCAGATCGAAGAGGCCCTCATGAGTGGTGTGACTACCATGATCGGCGGAGGCACAGGCCCAGCGACAGGCACCAATGCGACTACCGTAACGCCCGGCCCTTGGCATATGGCGCGCATGCTGCAGGCGGCAGATGCCTTCCCCATGAATATCGGTTTTACCGGCAAAGGCAACGTAAGTGTTGCCGAACCGCTAATAGAGCAGATCAAGGCTGGCGCTATTGGCCTTAAGCTGCATGAGGACTGGGGCACGACACCAGCAGCTATCGACAACTGCCTTGCAGTGGCTGACCAGTACGATATCCAGGTTGCAATCCATACCGATACGCTGAATGAGTCTGGCTTCGTCGAGACGACCCTGGGCGCATTCAAAGACCGCACCATTCACACTTATCACACCGAAGGTGCAGGGGGTGGACACGCGCCGGATATCATCAAGGCCTGCGGTTTCCCCAATGTGTTGCCCAGTTCCACCAATCCAACCCGGCCGTTTACCAGGAACACCATTGATGAGCACCTGGACATGCTTATGGTCTGCCATCACCTCGACCCAAGCATCGCTGAAGACGTAGCCTTCGCCGAGAGCCGTATCCGTCGTGAGACCATTGCTGCCGAGGATATCCTCCATGACCTGGGCGCGTTTTCAATGATCAGCTCTGACAGCCAGGCCATGGGCCGGGTAGGCGAAGTCATCACTCGCACCTGGCAGACGGCAGACAAAATGAAGAAGCAACGCGGCCCTTTGCCCGAAGACGGCCCCGGCCATGACAACTTTCGCGCAAAGCGCTATATCGCCAAATACACTATCAACCCGGCCATTACCCACGGAGTCAGCCATGAGGTGGGCTCTATTGAAGTGGGTAAATGGGCAGATCTGGTCTTGTGGCGCCCGGCCTTCTTTGGCGTGAAACCCTCATTGATCCTAAAAGGCGGTGCCATTGCGGCGAGCCTCATGGGCGACGCCAACGCGTCCATTCCTACGCCACAACCGGTTCACTATCGACCTATGTTCGCAAGCTACGCCGGTTCGCGTCATGCCACGAGCCTGACCTTTATCAGTCAGGCGGCCTTTGACGCAGGTGTGCCTGCCCAGTTAGGCCTCAAGAAGCAGATTGGCGTCGTAAAGGGCTGCCGTACGGTGAAGAAAACCGACCTGATCCATAACGGCTATTTACCCACCATCGAAGTCGATCCGCAGAATTATCAAGTCAAAGCGGATGGACAGCTGTTGTGGTGCGAGCCGGCAGAAGTATTGCCCATGGCACAGCGGTATTTCCTGTTTTGATCAAGGTTTTGCGGAAGGCCCAAGGCAGCGTTACCGCTTCTGAACGATAACGCCGCCTTGGAGAAACGGAATTACTTGCTGGCGGCGTCGATGGCCTTCTGCAGGTTTTCCGTATCGGTCGCGCCGGGAATAACGGTCACGTTGTCTGCGGTTGCGCCCTTGGTCGGCATGACTACGAACGTAGGCGTACCCTGGATCTGCATCTTGCTGCCCAGGTCCATGTTGGCCTGGATCTGGGACTCTAGCGTCTTAGCGTCAGCCTTGACATCGGCCAGCTTCAGATCAACGGCTTTCAGAGCCTTCTCCACGTCCTGCTCGGTCAGCTTGCCCTCGTTCTTGCCGGTTGCGAACAGACCGTTGTGGTACTTCAGATAAGCCTCGCCGCCCTTCTTGGCATACACATACTGACCGGCTTCCGCCGCCAGGATGGACGCAGGCCAGCGAGCACCAAAGACTGGAAATTCCTTGAAGATGAAGCGAACGTTGGGGTTCGCCTTGATCAACCCTTCGACCGTTTCGGACATGTGATAGCAATAGATGCACTGGTAATCGAAAAACTCGACGATCGCTACCTTGGCATCCTTCGGCCCTACGGCAGGCGTCTTGGCATCGTTGAGCAAGGCATCGGCGGAAGCTACGGCACCCACGGTCAGCTGACTGATCTGCTCTTCCTGTTGCTTCTGCTGCAACGCCTGGCTGACCTGAACCAGCACCTCAGGGTGCTTGATCAGATAATCCGCGGCAATCTTGCCAATCGCATCCTGCTGGCTGGCATTGAAACCGCCAACACTGCTATCGGCGTGGGCAAAGGGAGCGCAGGCCAGAACCAATGCTGCAAGAGCTGATTTGGCACGCAGCGTCCGACCTTTGAAATTCTGCATCTGTGGTTCCTTGGCTATGAACGAGGGGAAATAGCACTCCGCCGGTGGGCGGAAAGCTCATGATCGTACCGCATGCCGAGGCCTTTACAAAAACAGGTTGAATTGAACAGGCACAAACCTGAGGCATTCGGCACACCTGAGGGCAATCCAGCAGAATGCCTTGGGGCAGCTGGTCACCTTCAACTGACGTTTGCCATGAATGAGAGTCCGAATGGTTTTAGCGAGGTAAATGTAAATGACTGATCAAGCTGACTTCATCCGGATAGTCAAGAGCGAAGTGCTCTCCGAAGGCTTCTCCGTACTCAAAAAAAACACCTTCGACTACCGTCGCCGTAACGGTCAGTGGCAACAGCTGACCCGGGAAACCTACGATGCAGGCGACAGCACTACCGTGCTCCTCTATAACCGGTCGCAGCGGACCGTTGTGCTCACCCGGCAATTTCGCTTTCCTGCCTTCGTCAATGGCGTAGCGGACGGCATGTTGCTCGAAACACCAGCCGGCAAGCTTGATAAGGCGTCTCCTGAGAAACGTATTAAGGAAGAGATTCGTGAAGAGACCGGCTATGACATCCAGAATGTCACGCCACTGTTTGAAGCCTATTCAACCCCCGGCTCCGTAACGGAAAAGCTCTCTTTTTTCACGGCTGAATACGAGTCAAGTAACCGCAAGGAAGACGGTGGTGGTCTGGAAGGAGAAGGTGAGGACATCGAGGTATTAGAAATGCCTTTCGATGAAGCGCTAGGTTTGGTCAGGCAGGGGCAGATAAAAGACATGAAGACCATCACCCTGCTCTATCACGCAGCGTTACACGTATTCGATAAACCTGTAGCGTAATGTCAGCCATTTTTCGGGCGAGTAAGCTTACTAAGCCCACTCGCCCGAACGCGGTTCCTTACAGGCGGAACCGTGCCATTTGCGTGGCCAAGTGATCGGCCATAAGAGACAGTTCCTGACAATCCGCACGACAGGCATTCACATCCTTGACCGTTGTTTGAGCAAGATCAGCGATACCCTGAACGTTTCGGTTGATCTCTTCCGTTACTGAGCTTTGCTCTTCAGTAGCGGTCGCCACCTGATGGTTTCTATCCGTAAGCTCTTCGACATGCGCAGCAATGGCATCTAATGACCGGCCTGTTTGTCTGCTGGCCTCTACGCCCGTTTCAGTAGCCGACTGTCCGGCACGTATGGAAGCAACGGCCTCGTCAGCACGCCCTTTGAGTTCACCAATCATGCGCTGAATTTCAGAGGTCGCGCTTTGGGTACGGCCAGCCAGGGTACGAACCTCATCAGCCACCACGGCAAATCCACGCCCCATTTCCCCTGCACGTGCTGCCTCAATGGCTGCATTGAGCGCCAGCAAATTCGTCTGGTCGGAAATACTACGAATTACCAGCAAAACCTCATCAATGGTATCGACCTGTTGAGCCAGGGCACCTACAGCGCTTGCCGCCTCCTCAATATCGGCCGACATCCCTTGGACATACTGGATAGATTGCCCAACCACCTGCTTAGCGGATACCGCCTCTTCCTGAGTGCTGCAAGAGACCTCAGCTGCAGCGCCGGCATTGCGTGCGATCTCTTGCACGGTCAGCCCCATTTCATGCACAGCGGTAGCCACCATGTCGGTCATATGCTGCTGCTGGGTCGCTCGCGTCGATGTGCTATCCACTACCTGGGCAACCTGGACCACATTCTGCCGAAGCTGCTCGCTGGTATGCAGGGCATTACCGATCAGCTCGCGCAAACTTTCAACAAATCGATTAAAGCCACGCGCTAGATCACCTAGTTCATTCGCACGGCTTTCATCAAGCCGACGCGTTAGGTCACCATCACCGCTACCAATATCGATCAGTGCGGTTGTTACCTGGCGAATCGGTCGAACAATACTGCGCGCCATCCAGACAACCAGTCCCAGAAACGCCAGAACAACGGCCAGACTAATACCAGAAATGACAAACAAAGCTTTTTGGGCAGGACCATAAACCTCCGAAAGCGGCACCTCGCTAACCAGCGTCCATCCAAGCGACTCGACTGGCTCAGCTACCGCTACGTATTCCTGGCCATCCCGCTCAAACATCACAGCCTGACTGTCAGCGCCTTTTGCCTTGGCAATCAGTTGCTGGGCGGGCCCAGTTCCTACTAACTGCTCAAGCATCTTCTTGTCATTGAGTTCGGCCTGGGGATGGATTTTCACCTTGCCGTCTGGACTGACTAAATAAACCTGACCCTGCTGGCCAAAACGGAAGTCACGAATCATGTCTGACAATGCTGTCAGGCTGAAGCCCAGCCCTACTACACCCAACAGGCGGCCGTCGCGCTCGATACGCTCATCAATAAATAAGGTGGGCATATGAGTATTGTTATCAATGTCGATCACGATCAAACGCTGTTGTCCGCTCGCCAGAAAGTCATAAAACCACTTACTGTTCGCTTCGCCAGGTTTGAGCGTGATATCCAGGCCTTTGTTCGTAAAATAATGGCCGGAATCCTTGGAGATGATAAAGGACACGAGCGCGTTGTAATGCTGTTGGAGATTCGATAAATAATGTACGAACTGAGGCTGTTGCTCGACAGCTTCGCCAGCACTCAACCAGTCGGCAATCAATGTATTGTTGGCCATATTACTGGCCGTGGTCAGCGGGACGGTCAGTACTCGCTCAAGATCATTTCGAATCGCTTTGACACTGGTCGGCATAGCCTCTTGAAGCAGATAACGATCGGTTAACCGATTCAAGGCATAGGCATAGATACCAATTACAACCAAACTGCTAATGACCAAGGCGGCGCCCATGCTCAAGATAAGCTGCCACTGGATACTGTTTCGCCAAAGACGCATAACGTAACGTGCCTCGAATTCCGCGACTAGAAGAGATGCTGCAAAGAGATCTGGAGATAGTTAAGCGGTAACCCTAAATGCAAGGGCACAGCTAGCG
The DNA here is from genome assembly GCF_002364655.1 of Pseudomonas sp. UBA3149. Classification (NCBI taxonomy): domain Bacteria; kingdom Pseudomonadati; phylum Pseudomonadota; class Gammaproteobacteria; order Pseudomonadales; family Pseudomonadaceae; genus Pseudomonas; species Pseudomonas sp. UBA3149. The sequence continues at coordinate 44,636 of NZ_DEYV01000010.1, read as the reverse complement.
TCTAGACGTTCTTTGAGTAAACGAATAAATAGTGCAACGCGTATCGACGAACAGAAGAAGAACTTTACGGGGAGAGAATGGTTTTTGGAGAGTGGGTGACTGACGGCAACAATAAAAACCGGACAATAAGGCGTTGCCTTTTAAAAAGGCAACGTCATGATTCCTTAGAAAGATGCTAGCGTGCGTTGACAAGCCCTGTATTTATAAGGCTTTAATGAGCAGCAAGGTGGCTCTATTACCTTGCTCCCTACTGCTCTCTAGCGTAGCTGACTATCCTTGCTGCCACGTCGGTTATAGCCGCTGAACCGGGCCTGCTCCTTGTCGTGCGCGGCCTGACAGTTAACGCACAAGCGCACACCTTTTACTGCCTGGCGTCGAGCTTCGGGAATAACCGCATCGCACTCTTCGCAATGCGTCAGGCTTTCACCACGCGCCATCTGGCTTCGAGCGCGCTGGATAGCATCTTCAATGGTGCTGTCGATCTGCTCTTGAACCGCCCCGTCGTTTGCCCAACCACTGGCCATAGGACTCTCCCATTAGCTGTGAGACATCCTGTTGATATGGGTACATCTGCACCTATAACAAGAGGCCAGCGCAACGTCATTTGCCGTAGCCGACCAATGACATCCTACGACTCGTTTACACCAGATCTGCTCGTGTCAGCTCACTTTTGAGATAGGCGTAATAAATAGGCGCAGCCACAAGTCCTGGTAGGCCGAAAGCCGATTCAAAAACCAGCATGGCTAACAGTAATTCCCAGGAGCGGGCCTTGATTTGCCCTCCGACAATGCGCGCATTAAGGAAATACTCAAGCTTGTGGATAGCGACCAGATAGCACCCTACGGATACTGCCACCCACAGCGAAACCGACAGCCCTACGATCAGAATCAGGGTATTAGAGAGCAAATTCCCGATCACGGGCAGCAGCCCCAGAATGAAGGTCGCTACGATCATTGTCTTGATCAGGGGTAAGTGGATGCCACAGAGCGGCAACACACCCGCAAGAAAGACGGCTGTCAGAATGGTATTGATAAAGGAGATCTTTACCTGGGCAAATACCACGTTGCGAAATGCCTCTGACAGCAGCGCCACACGGTCCAGCAGCGCAGTGGACAGCGGACGTTCCTGGGCTCTGCTGCGCTTGCGCTGCAAAGCAACGGCAGCGCCCAGGATCAGGCCAATTACGAGGGTGACAAACGTGTGTATGGCATCCTTGCCAATGGTCTGCAGCTCACCTAAGTGAGCACCTAGCCACTCATTGACCGAGTGACGAAAATCTTCGGCGCTGGCGGGCAGGTATTTATCGAGCGCCATGGGAAGTTGCCCACGGGCACGCTCGGTGAGCGCCATGAATTTATCGATCAGACTGCCCGGATTACGGACTTCATGCAGTACAAAACTGATCGCGCCCGCAAAGAACACGGCCAGTACACAGACAACCAGGGTCACCAGCAGGGCTACCGCCACGATACGGGCACGATCACCGGAAATAAGCCCCTGCAGGCGAGGCTCCAGCATATTGGCCAGTTCAAAGACCAGCAGACCGGCAAACAGACTGGGGACCAATCCAAGCGGAAAAACCAACATGAGGCTGGCCAGAATAACGAACCAGCTACCCAGAAGAATCTGACGAGGCGTAAATACGGGCATGATGTCCTATGCGTTGTAAGGCAGCCTCAAGGAGGCAATCCATTCCATCAATCATTATCGTAAAACAGAGGTGACTGCGGCTCTTGCGCAACCTCTATTGTGCCCTGTTAAAGGCCCGCGCGGGAAATACCGTTCATGTCCGGGTCTTTCAAAATTCGTCGGCATGACGCCTAAAAACACTACAAAATGAAGGGTTGCTCTATACTACGCGTTTCCCTTTCAGAGGCTTTGCCACGTATTCGCCGGTCTCGCTCATTTTCGTCAAACGTACCTTGTCCGCTTCTGGGCTCCCCTTCCGACACTGGTCGCTTTGGGAGTCCTTTCGGCGTATTACTTCACGCTCACCCATACGTTCTGGGCCGTCATCGGAGAATTTACCCGTTGGGGAGGACATGTACTGTCCTGGTTCGGCCTCCATCCTGAGGAATGGAGCTATTTCAAGCTCATCGGTTTGCAGGGTACCCCGCTGGACCGGATCGACGGTGTCATGATCGCCGGCATGTTTCTCGGTGCCTTGAGCATGGCGTTGTTCGCAGGCAATGTGGGCTGGCGCTGGCCTACCAGTCGTAGGCGCCTGCTGCAGGGATTGATTGGTGGGATCGTTGCAGGCTTCGGTGCTCGCCTGGCCATGGGATGCAATCTGGCAGCCTTTTTTACCAGCATCCCTATGTTTTCCCTGCATGCCTGGGCTTTCATGCTGGCGACTGTCGCAGGAGCCTGGATAGGGGTGAAGCTCAGCCTGCTGCCCTTTCTGAGAGCGCCACTCAAGGTTGGCAAAACCCGCTCATCCCTGCCCTCCCCGGATGCGCTTGCACGCCGGGTCAGAACACAATCCCGCCTGGGCATCGCCGTACTGTGTGCCACGGCACTGCTGGCCGCCTGGCGATTCGAGGCCTCCTTTGTATTGGGTATCGCCTGCATATTCGGGCTCTTGTTCGGCACCCTGATCGAGCGGGCCCAGATCTGCTTTACCAGCGCCGCCCGTGACATCTGGACGACCGGCCGCACTCGGGCTGCCCAAGGGATTCTGTTGGGGATGGCGGCTGCGTCCATCGGCACTTTTGGTGCGATTCAGTTGGGCGTTGCGCCCAAGATTTTCTGGATGGGCCCGAACGCCATCATTGGCGGCCTGCTCTTTGGTATCGGCATCGTATTGGCCGGTGGCTGCGAGACCGGCTGGATGTACCGCGCCGTAGAAGGACAGGTGCACTTCTGGGTAGTGGGCCTGGGCAATGTGATTGGCGGTACGTTGGTGGCAGTGTATTGGGACGAGCTGGGTAATGCACTGGCGCTTCCCTATCCCAAGATCGACTTACTGAAAGCCGTCGGCCCTGGCTATGGTTTGCTACTGACCTTTATCGGCCTGGGCATCGCCCTGCTATTGGTTCAACTCAACGCTCGCCGTTTCGGCACCTCCAGGAGAGTCCATGAGCACACAACCGGATCTGTCTCTCGACCTGAGGGGCGAACACTGCCCCTATAACGCCATCGCTACACTGGAAACCCTGGAAACGATGCAGGCTGGTCAATTGCTCGAAGTCATTACCGACTGTGCGCAGTCGGTACATGGCATTCCAGAGGATACCCAACGCTATGGCTATCTGTGCCGTAGCGTCGAGCAGCATGGCTCGCTGTTCCGCTTCCTGATCGAAGTCCCTGCGGAAAAGGCAGGCCAGACGGCAGCCAGCGTCACCGTGTAGTCAGGAGGCCTCTCTGGAGGCCCCCATTCGACTTACGCCTCGGCAGCCACTCGGTGCGCCATGGCAACACCGGGCCTTATGGCTGAGCCGACTGACATCAATTCATTCAATGCCGACACCACCTGATCGACAGTGATCGCCTGCATGGACGCCCGGCACTTCTTGCAGGGCAGCCGTGCGCCATTACCCAACGGCGTCTTGCCTTGATACAGATTGATATGACCCAGGTAACCCGTGACCCGTGGCGAAATAAACTCTGAAAACAGCACAACGGCTGGCGTTGAAACCGCTGCAGCAGCATGGTGCATTCCGCCTTCAGCCCCAACAAAACCCCGGGCGTGAGCCAGTACGGCCGCCGCTTCGCGAAAGCTGGCCGTCACGACATGCCGTACCCCTGGAAGCAGCCGGGTTCCCTCCGGCCCCAACTGCACGAAGTCGAAGCCGCACCGAGCCAGCTGTTCCCAACGCTCCCAGAGCCAGGCCTTGTTGGAATCGGTCACCTTGGTATGGGGCTCAATGACAATCGAGCCCTGGGCATGTTGTCGACCGAACGCCAGTTCCTGGGCAGAGAAAAATATCTCGCCAGGCACCAGCTCAAAGACCTGCCACTCGCAGACCTTCTTGTTCTTGCGGTAGATATACGGACGGCTCTTGGGTGCGTTGCATATCGTGACGCACCCTGGCTCCGGCTGTTTGAGAATATAGGGATTGTTCTCCCAGATCTCCGACCAGCGCGGCTGCCCCTCACAATCCACGAACACCACTTTCTGCCGGGTCTTTTCATAATGCACGCGGGCCTGACCCGCGGCCATCAGCTCGTCACCCCATCCCATTCGATTTCTCCCGAATGTAATGCCGAACCCAAAATGTGCCAGGAGACTAGCAGGCTCATCCTTAAGATTTGCTTAACCAAACTGCATTCGTGAGCGTTTCGTTAAGCAGACACCTTTTAAGGGTGTAAGCGGGTATTTCCATCGGTTCTGAGCGATGCTGTCGACAGCATCGTCACAGAGTAACCACAGGGGCACACGGCTTTTCAGCCAGACGTGCGATAGTGTGGGCTGATCGGATACCGGAGCGCTTGATGTACCAGGAACTCAACGAGCTATGGCTGCTGTTCATTCAGACCTTGGCCTGGACGACTTACTATCTTCAGCTCGGGCTGCTGCTTTGCGCTGTTGGCATTGTGGCCGGCCTTGTGAAATGGGGCGTATGGTGGGGTAAGGCTCTGGTTATAGGCTCTGTCGGGATTGCCGCCCTGCTTGCGCTGGCACTGGACGCCATTGGCAAACTGGTTGCCACGTTATAGATGAGAAGCATTATACAAGGCATGTCGAAAAAGCCCTGGAGCCGAACCTGTAAGGAACACTACCCGGCACCGCCGGTCCGTGTGTAGGTGACAAGGAAACTGCTTATAACAAGTTGTTTATCCATGGAGACCACCATGACTGTCAAAGCCCTGTTTGCTGTAACTGCCCTTCTGGCCTCCAGCGCTGCGCTGGCAGCCTCCCCAGCGATGGAAAAAAATGGTGTTCTGGTCGATGACCAGGGCAGAACGCTATATACCTACGACAAGGACACTGAAGGTGTTTCCAGTTGCAATGGCAAATGCGCGGAAAACTGGCCGCCGCTCAAGGTAGAGGCTGGCAGCAAGCCTTCGGATGCCTGGACCGTGATCGAGCGCGAAGATGGCGCCATGCAGTGGACCTACAAGGGCAAGCCGCTGTATACCTTCGTCCAGGACAAAAAGGCTGGTGACAAGACTGGCGATGGCAAGGGTGGTGTCTGGCATATAGCCAAACCATAACGGCTCAGGAAACCGGCTACCGCGCCGGTTTCCCTTCTGACACACCGCTGCCAAGATGCACTGGCATGCTCATCAATACCCAGCACCTGAGCCCGGCATCAGCCCGCCTGAATACCCTCTTTCGAGAACTCTTCATGACCGACTCCTCGCCCATCCGTATCCTCGACTCACAGATTCTTGCCAATGACTGGGGCGTGCTGACCAAGTACACCCTGGATTACCAGCGGCGTGATGGATCACGACAGCAGCACACCCGTGAGACCTACGACCGCGGCAACGGCGCGACGGTACTGTTGTACAACCTGGATCGCCGTACCATTGTGCTGATCCGACAGTTCCGCCTGCCGACCTATCTCAATGGCATTCCTGATGGCATGTTGATCGAAACGCCGGCCGGCCTGCTCGACAATGCCGCGCCTGAAGAGCGCATCCGCGCTGAAATCGAAGAGGAAACGGGATACCACCTCCATCATGTCACCAAGCTGTTCGAAGCCTACATGAGCCCGGGCTCGGTCACAGAAAAACTCTACTTCTTCGCGGCAGAATACGATAGCGATACACATAGAAGCGAAGGGGGTGGGCTGGCTGATGAAGGTGAGGACATCGAAGTGATGGAGTTTGGCTTCGATGAGTTGCTAGACATGATTCGCGCCGGACGCATTCTAGACGCCAAGACCATTATGCTGGTGCACTATGCAGCGCTCTACTTGCTCCCTAAGCGCTAGACATCGTACACATGGCTAATCCGCCTCTCAAAGCGAATATCCTGCTGCAGACCTTGCGGCCTACGACCATGCTCTTCGTTGAACATGGCCAGGACGTGCTTTAACCAGATTTTCAAGCCGTTTCACACTTTTAGCCCCCTCTCTTGCAAAGGCAGAAACCTCTGCGTTTGCAAGAGGTCGCACACCTCTTATCAGTTGAATCAGTGGCCAGCCAATATGCTGGCAAGCTCGTGATATGCAAGCACCGGATAGACGCATCAGGAAATAATATTCCGGCTTACTGGCCTGAAAAGGTGTGGATCGTTCAGGTTCTAGCCAGAATTTGGCATATACCCTGTTTGACGGCCCCCGCGCGGCGTGCTCCATGCACAAACTCTGCATGAGGTGATTGCTGATCATAGGCCAGGCTTGTTACGGTACGGCCCTTTCCAAAAGATGGCCTTTTGTCCAGGCTCTCATACTTTTATTACATGACCATTTAATGCCTATGCCCACTTTTCTCGCAGCCCTTTTTTCTCGTACCCCGTTAGCCAAGGGCACACGCATTTTTTCCAAAGGCTCTACCTGGAGCGCCTGTTTGCTCGGAGCAGCCCTTACAGCAGGTCTGGGTCAGGTACAGGCCCAGGAAAACAAGGCGGCTGACCGTTGGGTCAGCGATACGCTGTCCACGTATGTTCGCAGCGGCCCGACCGATGGCTATCGTATCGTTGGATCACTCAAGTCCGGCCAGAAAGTCGAGCTGGTTAACACCCAAGGTGATTACAGCCAGATCCGAGGCGAAAGCGGTGATCTGGTATGGATTCGCTCCAGCGAACTGCAGGAACAACCAGGCCCGGTAGAGCGTGTACCGCAACTGGAACAGCAGGTAAACGAGCTGAGCAGCAAGCTCAAGACGATCGATGACAGCTGGAAATCCCGCGTTCAGGGCATGCAGGAAACCATGGACGCCCGCAAAGCACGCATAGATGAACTTGAGCAGACCCGGCGCCAGCTGGATGCCGAGCTGACCGACGCACAGTCCGAACTTCGCAGCGTCAAGGCGCGCCTGGGCGATGAGAACAAGGATGTCATGATGCGTTATCTCGTTTACGGAGGCAGCATTGCCGGAGCCGGCCTGTTGGCAGGTTTGATCCTGCCGTCATTTGCGGGTCGCAGAAAGCGCAACGATCGCTGGTTCTAAAGGGCAGGCTCCGGCACAACATGTGTGCCTGGAGCCCTCCTCTTATTCATCAAGCACAAAGCGGGCAAGCCGCTGCCTGAGCATGCGGTTTTCCATACGCAGGGTTTCTACCTGGGTCAGCAGGTCGAGCGCCAGTGCGATGCCCGCCCAGTCCAGCTCAAGCTCTCGTTGCAGCCGTACGGCACGGCGTACCGTATGCAACGCTGGCAAATCGAATACCCATACCTCTGGCCGCGGCCCGCGTGGCTCGACGATGCCATGCTCGACAAGCTCAACGATGTGAGTCACTGGCGTATCGACCAGCTGGCTGATCTCTTCGATGTCAAATTCCACGATTACGGTGGTCATCTCAGTCCCTCCACTCACTTCTGGGGTTGAAGCTGGCCTTGCTCGCCAATTGCTCCCATAGTTTCCGAGTAGCCTCATCATGAGTCTTGGGCATGACAATTTTGATCATGGCGTACAGGTCCCCTGCGCCGCCCTTCCGTGTTCGCAACCCCTTGCCCTTGAGACGTAAACGCTGCCCCGCCTGGCTGTTGGCCGGAACGGTCAATTGCAGTTTCCCGCTCAAGGTGGGAACAGTTACCTTGGCGCCCAGTGCAGCTTCCCAGGGTGCAAGCGGAACGGTCAGAAGCAGGTCATGCCCGTCGACATCGAAGAGTGGATGAGGAACCAGCCGGACAACCAGATAAAGATCGCCGTCGGGTCCGCCATTGAGCCCTGGGGCGCCCCGCCCTTTCAACCGGATTCGCTCGCCATCGGTCACGCCTGCCGGAATGCGTACGTTCAGGCTCTTGGGTACGCTCTCGTGACGCAGCCCGTTCGCACTATAGCTAGGCACCCGATAGTTGATGGTCCGCGGCTCGTCCGACAGCGTGTCTTCGAGAAACAACGGCAGCTCCATTTCCGCATCCTGCCCTCTTCGTCCGGCACTACGCTCCTGGCCGCGCCCACTACCGGGTCGGGCACCAAAAACAGATTCGAAAAAATCGGAAAAATGCCGCTCGTACTGCCCGTCTCCTCCGCCAAAATTGCCGTTGAACTCCCAGCCTGGCGGCGGATCGAACTGCTGCCCGGCCCGGCCGTACTGGCGTAGTTGATCGTATTCGGCTCGTTTTTCCGGATCTCTGAGAACCTCATAGGCCTCGGAGACTTCCTTGAATTTGTTTTCCGCATCCGGCTCTTTGCTGACGTCTGGATGGTATTTGCGCGCCAGCTTGCGGTATGCGGTCTTGATCGCTTTTTCGTCTGCGCCCGGGTCGACGCCCAGTAGCGCATAATAATCTTTGAATTCCATCGAACCTCACCGTCTCGTCAATCGACAACAGTCAAAAGCAGACAGCCATGACAGGCCTGCCGCTGCCCGGTGATCGTGCCTGTCTATAACCATAGCCCTATCAGCCCGGTATGGCGCTGATACAGGTCAGTGCACGACACAAACACCCTTCGATAAAGATGTGGACAGTACGCCAGGAATCCAGTGCCGGTTGCGAAAAAGACACGGAAGGCAGCCGTTTGCCAAGCGGCTTCAGGCGCGCACCGCCTGTGCGAAGGCGGTGCGCGAAAGAGGATCAGTTTTACTGCTGAATAAGATTGACGCGGTTGCCTGTGCCGGATTGGCTCAGGTTGACCCGTAGATCAGCACCGGTCTGCTGTAGCGTGATGTGGTTATCCGACCCGCTCAGCTGGCTGAGATACGCCACGTTACGATCGCCCTGCTGCCCGATGGTGATTTCATTGAGCGAGCCTTCGGTCGAAGCGCTCAGGATGTTATCACTACCCTCTTGCGTGCCGTACAGGACGTTACTGTTGCCGGTCTGATCGGCATAGAACTCGTTACCAGTCCCGGTCTGGTTGGCGGTCGCAATGTTGTAGTCACCCACCTGGCTGAGCTGAGCGGCCTGCCAGTCACCTGCCTGGAAAGCATCGATACTGTTCGAGACACCACTCTGGGTAGTGTCTGCGTCGTTATTGCTGCCTTCCTGAGTGACCAGGGCGCCGCCATTCTGACCGTCGATACGGACAGCGGCTTGCTGCTGCGTACCGCGCTGGGTGACATAGGCCGAGGTATTCACACCACTGACCTCAAGCGTGGCCACGGAACCCTGGCTGTCCAGCTGGTAGATATTGGCGGAGGTATCGTTCCCTGTCTGAATGACCGTCGCAACGTTATTGGAGCCGTCCCGCTGCCACAGCAGAGCGGTGTGATTGTCGCCCTGTTGATTAACGGATACTTCACTGGCCACGGCCCCTTCCTGCAGCGTATGGGCCCAGTGAGTGTTGCCGTTTTGCGTAATCCGGGAGGTTGCCTGGGTCGTGTTTAGTTGCTCGGTTTCAGCTTCGTTGGCAGTGCCTGTTTGGCTCTGGTTGACTGAAGCCGATTCGGAAGCTTGCTGAGAGACTAACGCCTGATTGTTCCAGCCATACTGGTATTGGTTGGAGTAGGCAGTGGTCGAGTCGGCCTGCTCGACAGTCGCGACGTTGTAATTGCCCGCCTGTGCCTGCTGTGCAGTACCGGCCTGGCTATTGACCTGAGTCAGGCGAGCCTCATTGGCGTAGCCGCTATGCGACTGCTTGGCGGCATTACCGGAGCCGGACTGCTCGATCGTAGCCGTATTGAGCACACCGTGCTGGTCCTGTCGGGCCGTATTATTTTCAGCAAAGGCTTGCGTGGCTAACACCGCGAGAACGGCAGCGGCGAGCGGTTTGAAGATAAACATAGCTCTCTCCATGAATGTTTATTCCACCAGAGGTACAGCAAGGTCTGGAAGACCTTTACCGCCTTACCATTGCGCAAGAACCTGCAAGGGCACCCTAGCGATCAGGCATTGTGAATCGGGAGGCTATATTCGCCGTTTAGCGCAGCGACGGGTATCAATCGAAAGATTGAAAATGCTAGCCCTTTAACACTTCGCAAGTGAGACCAAAGGCCTCATAGATGGGTGGTCAGAACCTTCAGTATCTCCTGCGGCCTAACTTATAACGCCTGCACAAGGCCCGAACGGGAGACGAACATGAGCGACATCAAGCACCCCGAAAACCAGAACGCTGAAAACGAAGACCTCGATAATCGTGACGTCGATGACGACCAGCTAGACCAGGCCGTAGAGGAAACTTTTCCTGCCAGCGACCCGATTTCACCATGATCTGATCAGTCGATCGGATTTCTTCTACTCGGTCTTGGGGTTGAAGACTATATACCTATAGCTTCAACCCTTTTTTTGTGCCTGATGTCTCCCAACGCCTGTCCATCACGGATGCGCTAACGGGTTGGCCATTAGGGGACGGATCAGAATCACCGAACGCAGCAGCGTTGAAAGCTTGGCTGCCGCCTTCGACATCCGGCGCAATCATTCCTGGATAGCAATCGTGCCCCTCATGCCTGTGGCAGTCAGGGCATGTTGCGTATTGAAGCGTTAGCCTGCCGAGCGACACCTTTACTGATCGCTGTTGGAGCATCCTTGCAAGTTGGCCTGGGTCACGTTGCTGAACGCCGGAACACTACGCGTCAGCCAGACATTACCGCCAATGGTGGAGCCTTTTCCGATAGTGATGCGTCCCAGAATGGTCGCGCCGGCATAGATGACCACATCGTCCTCGACGATCGGATGACGTGGATGCCCTTTTTGCAGATTACCGGACTCATCGGCCGGGAAGCGCTTGGCACCTAAAGTCACTGCCTGATAGATCCGGACCCGCTCGCCAATGATAGCTGTCTCGCCGATAACCACGCCGGTACCATGATCGATAAAGAAGCTGGGGCCGATCTGCGCCCCTGGATGGATATCGATACCCGTGGCTGAATGAGCCAGCTCTGCAGTCATGCGCGCCAGTAGCGGCAGGTCCGAACGATAGAGCTGATGCGCCAGACGATGGTAGATAACAGCCAGGATACCGGGATAGCACAGCAGTACCTCATCCACGCTACGCGCCGCCGGATCGCCCCGGTAGGCTGCCAGCACATCGGTATCCAAAAGACGCCGCAGATCAGGCAATGCCAAGGCAAAGTCCTGCACAATGCGCTGCGCCGGGTCTTCGACCGAGCATTCAGGCATCCCCCGCTGTCGGGCGGTATAGCACAGCTCCAGCCGCACCTGCCCTAACAGAGCATTGAGCGCACGGTCCAGCACGTGCCCTACGAAAAAGTCTTCGCTTTCCGCACGTAGGTCATTTGGTCCCAGACGGAGCGGAAACAAGGCGCTACAGAGCGACTCGAGGATCTCGCTCATTACCGCTCGCGACGGCAGTTCACGGCTGCTCAGTTCTCGCGTTCGGCCATGCTGGCTACGCCATTCGTTACGAGCGTCATGCAGCTCATCTACGATTCGTTCCAGTTGCCAGTTGATCCCCGGGGCTTTACCCCGCACCGCATTTGAATCGCTCATTACCACGTTCCTGGAAAAAGAACCGGCGCGGGCCGGTCCTGGGTTCGACAATAAAACGTTGCGGCTGATCGAGCGCGCCCCAACGCCTGTTCGTACCTTACCGCATCGCCTGCCCGATCGGATAGGATGGGGACAGACCTGCCAACGCCGCACCGCCTGGCGTCAAGGCAACCATAAGTGGAACATTCATACAGGAGAACTCTTATGACGTTTGGCCCCCTGGTCAGTACCGAGTGGCTTGCCAACGCATTGGGCAACAAAGACCTGGTGATATTCGATGCCAGTGTCTACCTGCCCAACGAGTCGAAACATGCACGCGCCGAGTATGAGGCTGCTCACTTACCTAGTGCTCGCTTCTTCGATATCGAAGAGATTTCAGATCAGGACACAACGCTGCCGCACATGGTGCCCTCCCAGGGTCGTTTCGCCCGGCTGGTAGGTGAGCTGGGGGTCAACAACCAGTCACGCGTTGTGGTTTATGACCAGAAAGGGTTGTTTTCAGCAGCGCGTGCCTGGTGGATGTTTCGCCTCTTCGGCCACGATCAGGTCGCAGTGCTCGATGGAGGCCTTCCCAAGTGGCAGGGCGAACATCGGCCCGTAGAACAAGGCCCCACACCTGCCGTACCGGCCCAGACGTTCGAAGCCACGTTCCACGCCAGAATGCTACGGGGCCTGGGCGATATCCAGGCCAACCTCGACAGCCGCCTCGAGCTGGTACTGGATGCACGCGCGGCCAATCGCTTCGAGGGGTCGGTGCCCGAGCCGCGTGCAGGCCTGGCCTCCGGGCATATTCCAGGTAGTGCCAGCCTGCCCTATACCGATCTTCTCAACGCTGACGGCACGTTCAAGGATGTCGAGACGCTCCGCGCGCGCTTTGCACATGCGGGTGCGGATGGCTCACGATCAGTGGTTACCAGTTGCGGCAGCGGCGTGACAGCTGCCGTTCTTCTCCTGGGACTGGCAGTGGCAGGCCTACCGGAAGGGGCCCTGTACGACGGCTCCTGGACAGAATGGGGCTCGCGCTCAGATACCCCCAAAGCGACAGGACAGGCTTGATCATTCCCGCGGTATCGCTCCTCTGACGGTACCGCTCCACCACCGCGGCGTAGGCTTCAAAGATTATTCTTTGGTCTAATAGACGCCTTTTCTAGGGTCTCGAACAAGACAGATCTTCTTCTCTGAGCCACGCTGTTTCAGGGCTCGGCCGCTTATGTGCTACTTAAAAGTGTTATCAGGCATACAGTTAAGCCATTTGTCTCATACGGTCTTTCAAGTGCGATAAACGAACAAATGGCTATTGCTTTAGGTAGCGAATCGATAGCATTATCGCGGCACGTCATCGTACAACCCTGGCCATAAGGCACAAGGGTGAATTCCACAATAAATTCAATAATGGAATAACCTGAATGTTGAAGATTGCACCCTGTACGGCCTTAATTTTCCCGCCCGATATTCCCCCCTCTTCCAGATTTCGCGGAGGCGTTTGCGCGTCCGCTTAGGTTCGGCTGCCTATTCAGGCCGGACATGAAATGCCCTGAGGATCAGGGCCTCTCCGCCTCTGATAAATCAATCCGTAAGAGATTGCGCTCAGGTGCGGCACCATTACTCATGGGAGTACAACAATAATGACCCTTCGCTATCTCTCTGTTCCTGCGTTTATTGGACTCACACCGCTTGCGCTGGCCTTGGCATTACCGATGGCTGCTCATGCTGAAGGTTTTCTGGAAGACGCCAAAGTCAACGTGATGACCCGCAACTATTACTTCAACCGGGATTTCCGCAACGGTACCAGCGCTCAACAGAGCAAGGTCGAAGAATGGGGCCAAGGTTTCATTATGACGGCAACCTCGGGTTACACACCGGGCGTCATAGGTTTTGGTCTGGACCTGACCGCCCTATATGGTCTCAAGCTCGACAGCAGCCCGGACCGTGCCGGTACGCAGCTGCTACCTGTAGGGAGTGATGGCCGTGCGGCAGACGACTTTGGCCGCGTGGGCGCTACCTTCAAGGCTCGCATTTCTAAGACTGATCTGTTGTTAGGCGAATTGATGCCTAACGTACCGGTGCTTCGCTTCAACGATGGTCGTCTGCTTCCTCAGACATTCCGCGGTGCGACACTAACCTCCAAGGAACTGGACGGCTTCACGTTCTATGCTGCGCAGATTCGCCAGGTGAGCCTGCGTAACTCCTCCAACATGGAGGATCTGTCCATCACGACCGGCGGTGCCCGTCAGATTCGTGCAGCCTCTTCGGATCGCTTCAATTATGTAGGGGGTGAATACACCTTCAACGAGAAGCGCACCATGGTTGGCGTATGGCACGCGCAGTTCGAAGATGTCTACAAGCAGAACTTCTTCAACCTGACACATACCCAGAAGTTCGGGGACTGGAGCCTGGGCGCGAACCTGGGTTACTTCACCGGTGAAGAGGAAGGCCAAGCGCGCGCGGGCAACCTGGACAACAAACTCTTCACTGGACAGTTGTCCGCCGGTATTGGTGGCCACAAGTTTACCGTAGGTTATCAGCGCGTCAGCGGTGATAACGGCTGGCTGAGCGTTAACGGTTCCAGCGGCGGCAGTATCGTAAACGACATGTTTACCCAGAGCTTTGATAATGCCAAGGAACGCTCGTGGCAGCTGCGTTACGACTACAACTTTGCTGCTATGGGTATTCCGGGTCTGGCCTTCATGGCGCGTTACGGCCATGGTGACAACATCTACGTCAACGCTGCCAATGATGACGGCTCGGAATGGGAACGTAACTTCGATGTGGCCTATACCTTCCAGAGCGGCCCGCTCAAGGACCTGAACATGCGTTGGAGAAACTCTATGGTCCGCCGCGACTATGGCAGCAACAACGATGTCGACGAGAACCGCCTGATCTTCAGCTACCCGATCTCGATTCTGTAAGCGCCAGGTCAATACAAAAAGCCCGTCTTTCGACGGGCTTTTTTATAACGCCTTGCCTACTGCCCTTCATATTGAGTTTGGCGTGACTCCACGCCCAGCTCATCCCATACTGACTCGGCCAAATGGAAGGTCGCGTTGGCCGCCGGGATACCGCAATAAATGGCGCTCTGCATGATCACTTCCTTGATCTCATCGCGCGTTACACCGTTGTTGGCAGCGGCGCGCAGATGCAGCTTGAGTTCTTCGCTTCGGTTCATCCCAATCAGCATGGAAATGGTAATCAGGCTACGGGTATGCCGCGGCAGGCCCGGACGGGTCCAGATATCACCCCAGGCATGCCGGGTGATCATCTCCTGAAACTCCTCGTTGAATGGCGTGAGCTTTTCCAGGCTGCGATTCACATGGGCATCGCCCAATACCGCGCGACGGACCTCCATGCCCTTTTCATAACGTTCGCGTTCGTCCATCTCGAGATCTCCTAAGCCGTCAGGAAAGCCAGGACACGGCGACTGAATGCTTCGCCGGCCTGTACATTGGAAAGATGCGCAGCATCGAATTCCGCATACTCGGCATTCGGAATTTGAGCCTGCATGTAGTGACCGTCGGCCGGTGTGGTGACGGCATCGTGCGTACCCGCCACGATAAGCACCGGAACGGTGACGGCCTTGAGATGCTCACGAAAATCACCGTCACGCACGGCAGCACAATTGGCGGCATACCCTTCTGGCGAGGTAGCTGCGAGCATGTCGGTAATGCGCTTGACCTTGGCTGGCTCTGCCTGAGAGAACTCAGGTGTAAACCAGCGGCTAATGGAGGCATCACGCAGATTGACCATAGCCGCCTGGCCGCCCTTCAAAACCGTATCGATACGGTCGTTCCAACCGTCTGCCGTTCCGATCTTGGCAGCGGTATTGCAAATGACTACGCGTTGGATACGGTCACTGGCGTTCACTGCCAGCCACTGCCCGGTCAGTCCACCCATGGACAGTCCGCAGAAAAAGGCTTTCTGAACCTTGAGCGCATCCAGCAGCGCCAGGACGTCATGGCCCAATTGCTCAATGGTGTACGGACCGGGCGTGACGGTGGAGCCGCCATGGCCCCGGGTGTCATAACGCAGTACGCGAAAATGCTCAGTAAAGGCGGGAATCTGATCATCCCACATATGCAGGTCAGTGCCCAGCGAGTTGGACAGCACCAGAACCGGCGCGTCTTCGCGGCCATCGAAACGGTAATTCAGTTCGCCCTCGGCGAGTTGCACAGTTGGCACAGGAATCCTCCTAGCGAGCAGACGTCAGTGAATGGTGTTCGGCACAGGCGCGTTCTACCCAGGTGCGGGCCTGTCCCAAGTAGTGCGCAGGATCGAGCAGATGATCCAGCTCATCGGCAGACAGCTCGGCGGTCACGGTCTCGTTCTGCCCGAGCGCCTCACGCAGGTGGCATTTCTGCTCGACTGCACTGCGGCAGCACTGCTCGACCAGCTGATGCGCCTGCTCACGGCCGACACGTTGGCTAAGGGTAATGCTGACAGCCTCGGCCAGTACCAGTCCGTGGGTCAGCTCCAGGTTCGTGCGCATGCGTTCGGCATCAACTTCCAGCCCTTCGGCTACCAGCAACGCCTGTTCCAGCGCACCCGAAGTCAGGCAGAAGATATCAGGCAGGGTGTCCCATTCGGCATGCCAGAGCCCCAGGCTGCGCTCGTGTTCCTGAGGCATGGCCGCGAACATGGTGGCGACAAGGTTGGGAATGCGGGTCGCAGCGCTGATCAGGACTGCCGCGCTGACCGGATTGCGCTTGTGGGGCATGGTCGAGGAACCACCCCGCCCCTGCCCGGCCGGCTCGAAAACCTCCGCCGCTTCTGTCTGCATCAACAGGGAAAGGTCACGTCCCAGCTTGCCCAGGCTTCCGGCAATCATGCCGCACACACTGGCGGCCTCTACCAAGCGGTCCCGCTGGGTATGCCAGGGTTGATCAGGCAGTGTCAGGTCAAGTTCTTTAGCCAACGCCTCGGCGACCGGCATGGCCTTGTCACCGAGCGCCGCCAGTGTGCCCGACGCCCCACCGAACTGCAGCACCAGAACACGCGGCTTGAGCTCAGCCAGCCGTTGGCGATGACGGGTAATTGCGCCTAGCCAGCCGGCAATCTTCATACCCAGCGTGACGGGCGTTGCATGCTGCAGCCATGTTCGTCCGGCCAGAGGCGTATCCACATAGCGCCGAGCCTGTTTGGCCAAAATATCAGCCAAGGCAGTCAGACCGTCTTCCAGCAGCGCGAGGGCTGAGCGGATCTGCAGCACAAGCCCGGTATCCATGACGTCCTGACTGGTGGCGCCCATGTGCACATAGCGCTCGGCCTCGGGGCTTGTACGCTTGATTTCACGCCCCAGTGCCTTAACCAGCGGAATGGCCGAGTTGCCGCTGCTCACGATGGCCTGCTGCAACGCGGCAAGGTCATAGGCCTCGGCGCGACAAGCCGCCTCGATCGGTGCGACGGCATCCTTGGGAATCAGGCCGACCGCGGCTTCGGCTCGCGCCAGGGCGGCTTCGAAATCCAGCATGCCCTGCAGGCGCCCGCTATCACTGAAGACATCACGCATCGCAGCCTGAGTAAAATAGGCATCGAAGAGCTGATGGGTCGGACGCTGACTCATATGCATTTATCCTTATTAGTGATCGTCATGCAGATAGCTGGCTCTGCGCGGCAGGCGCAGGCTTACCAGGAAGGCCACTACCAGCATGCAGGACACATAGATGTAGAAGAGATTCTCATGCCCCATGGCTTTGAAGTTCAGCGCAACGAATTCGGCCGAACCGCCAAACAAGGCATTGGCTACGGCATAGGAGAGCCCTACCCCTAGCGCACGCACCTGTGGCGGAAACATCTCGGCTTTTACCAGGCCACTGATCGAGGTGTAGAAACTTACAATGGCCAGCGCGAGGATGATCAAGCCAAAGGCAATGACCGGGCTGGTCGTGGTTTTCAGGGTCAGTAGGATGGGATAGGTACACAGTGCGCCGAGCGCACCGAACCACAACATGGAAGCGCGGCGGCCAATACGGTCAGACAAGGCACCGAACAGCGGCTGCATCAGCATGTACAGGAACAGCGCACCGGTCATGATGCCGCTGGCCGTCTTGGCATGCATGCCTACGGTGTTGACCAGGTACTTCTGCATGTAAGTTGTAAAGGTATAGAAAATCAGCGAGCCACCGGCGGTATATCCCAGCACAGTGAAAAACGCCGCCTTGTGATGTTTGAACAGAGCCGACAGCGAACCCGCCTCTTTGGCAGCACGGCTTTCTGCCGTCGTGGTTTCCTCAAGCGAGCGACGCAGCAACAGCGAAATCACGGCAGCAACCGCACCCACCACAAAAGGAATACGCCAGCCCCAGGCACGCAGCTCCTCTTCGGACAGGACCTGCTGAAGGATGACTACCACCAGCACCGCCAGCAACTGCCCGCCAATCAGCGTCACGTACTGGAACGAGGCATAAAATCCGCGCTTACCCTTCAGCGCCACCTCACTCATATAGGTTGCAGTAGTGCCGTATTCACCGCCGACCGACAAGCCTTGGAAAAGTCGCGCCATGAGCAGAAGAAGCGGCGCCCAGAAGCCAATGCTGTCGTAGGTGGGCAGGCAGGCAATCACCAGTGAGCCGGCGCACATCATGAGCACGGAGATCATCATTGACGTACGCCGCCCATAGCGATCGGCCACCCCACCGAAAATCCAGCCACCGATGGGTCGCATCAGAAAGCCTGCGGCAAATACACCGGCAGTGTTAAGCAGTTGAACGGTGGGGTCGTCTGAGGGGAAAAACGCGTGAGCAAAATAGATGGAGCAAAAGGAGTAAACATAAAAGTCGAACCACTCGACGAGGTTACCGGACGAGGCGCCGACAATGGCAAAGATTCTTTTACGACGCTCTTCCAACGTATAGGAACTGGTAGTCATTCGATCCGCTCTTGTCATTGAAATAGGAATAATCCGGCACGCAATCGATCCTGACGTGCCGGTGAATGACCCTACAGAGGGCAGCCTTTGCCCTGTCGCAGGGTGTGCCGCCTACGCGTGACGGATTCGCAGGCCTTGGTGAGACATGTCCTTTTACAATTCTCTCCTTTGCAAAGCCGCAAATCCTTCGCGTTGGCGCAGATCACCCTTATTCCTCATCAACGCCCCGTTGTACGAGGCGCCCAAGACATTGACCTCAAACGCGCTCGACTGCCAGCGCCAGACCTTGTCCAACCCCAACACACATGGTCGCGAGCCCCAGCTGCTTGTTGGTCTTTTCCAGCCAATGCACGGTAGTCATGACCAGGCGTGCACCACTCATCCCCAGCGGATGACCCAGTGCAATGGCGCCGCCCTGCGGATTTACTTTTTCACTGTCGTCCGGTAATCCCAAGCCTCGCACTACCGCCAGGGCCTGGCTGGCAAAGGCCTCGTTCAGCTCCACCACATCGAAGTCTTCAATGGTTTTCCCCAGACGGGTCAGCAGCTTTTGCACCGCCGGCACTGGGCCGATTCCCATGACACGTGGCGCAACGCCGCCACTTGCCATACCGAGAATGCGGGCGCGAGGCTTGAGGCCATACTTCTGCACGGCCTCGGCCGAGGCGATGATCATGGCCGCAGCGCCGTCATTCACACCCGAGGCATTACCCGCCGTGACGGTCTTGTCGGGCCCATTGACGGGCTTGAGCTTGGCCAGCATCTCCAGCGTGGTATCAGGGCGTGGATGCTCGTCCTTGTCGACGATCGTCTCGCCTTTCTTGTGGACGATTCGCACCGGCACGATTTCTTCGGCAAAGAAGCCGCTCTCCTGGGAAGCCGCCGTGCGCTGTTGGCTGCGCAACGCAAAGGCATCCTGATCGGCCCGGGAAACATTGTGATCCTGCGCGACATTGTCTGCCGTTTCCGGCATGGAATCGGTACCGTACTTCTGTTTCATCAATGGGTTCACGAAGCGCCAGCCGATGGTGGTGTCTTCGATCTTCTGTCCGCGGGAAAACGCAGTGTCCGCCTTGCCCATCACGAACGGAGCGCGGGACATCGATTCCACACCGCCGGCAATGGCCAGCTCCATCTCACCTGTGGCAATGGCGCGGTAAGCCGTCCCTACAGCGTCCATCCCTGACGCGCAAAGGCGGTTCAAGGTAACGCCCGGTACGGTTTCCGGAAGGCCTGCTAATAGAAGCGCCATACGCGCCACGTTACGGTTATCCTCGCCCGCCTGGTTGGCGCAGCCCATGAATACCTCATCGACTTCCGCCCACTGCACTCCAGGGTTGCGCTCCATCAGCGCCTTGAGCGGAATAGCCGCCAGATCATCGGCACGGACGCTGGACAGCGCACCGCCAAAGCGTCCAATAGGTGTACGAACGGCATCGCAGATGAATACATCACGCATCATGAGTCTCCTGATACCGCTCCTGGGCGGGCCGATGGCCCATGGGTAAGGAGGCGGTGTGACGGTCATGGCAGCACCTGAAATCGAGGGTGCCAGCTACCTGGGTCGTACTCGCCCGGACGGAAGACCAGGCGAGTGATGTTGAACGGAACAGTAAGCCGCAAGGCTGCAAGCAGACAATCCGATAATCGAATCTACGGTCGATTATCGAACATGTTTATCTGTTCCCGTATGCGGTTGCGTGATTCGAAAAGGCCTTATGACGCATCTGAATGACTGACGATACCCTTGATCACTACAGCCGCCGCAGCCAGCGCAGCAGGCACCACCAGCGCAGTCAGTACCTGCTCGAAATTCCATCCCAGCCCCAGTAGAGTGGCCCCCATCCAGGCCCCCAGAATGGCACCGAAGCGTCCGATACCCAGCATCCAGGACACCCCTGTGGCACGACCCTGGGTCGGATAGAAGCGCGCCGCCAGTGAAGGCATGGCGGACTGCGCACCGTTGATGCACATCCCCGCAACCAGTACCAGCGTAGCCAGCAACGTCACGTGACCCAGGCTCTGCCCGACACAGTACGCAAAGACACCGGCGAGCAGGTAAAACGTGCCAATGACCCAGTGCGGATTGATCCGGTCCATCGCCCAGCCCACGGCTACCGCGCTAAGCACGCCACCAAACTGGAACAGGGCTCCAATGAATGCAGCCTGCTCCATACTTGCCCCGCTGTCGCGCATCAGGGTAGGCAACCAGCTTGTCAGCAGGTATACGATGACAAGTCCCATGAAGTAGGTCAGCCAGAGCAGCACCGTGCCCAGCCCACACGCCTTGGAGAAAATAACGGCAAAGACATTACGCGCCTTGACTGTGCGCTGCTCTGGTACGCTGAACTCCCTGGCCTGCTGCACGATACTTGGGCCGATGGGCAGCAAGGCCTTGCGAATCCGTGCCACGCCCCGGTTATGCACCACCAGATAACGGGCCGATTCCGGCAACCACAGCAGCAGCACCACTGCCAGAGCCATCGGTAGCAAGCCCCCGAGCAACAGCAGGCTATGCCAACCGAACGCCGGAATCAGCTTGGCAGAGATGAACCCGCCACACGCCATGCCCAAATTGAAACCACAGAACATGCTGGTTACCAGTAACGACTTGAGCCGCTCCGGGGTGTATTCGGACAGCAGTGTCGTGGCGTTCGGCATGGCGGCGCCTAGTCCAAGGCCGGTCAGAAATCGCAGAATGACCAGTTGATCCACCGTACCGCTGTAGGCCGAGATCACGCTGAAAAGTCCAAAGATGGAAACGGCGGCAACCAGCACGACCTTACGGCCGAACCGGTCCGCCAACGGTCCCGAGCCCAACGCACCAAACACCATCCCAACCAGGGCAGCGCTCATGACCGGTCCAAGGCTTGCTCGATCGATACCCCAGTCCTGGGTCAACGCCGGTGCGATAAACCCCATGGCAGCAGTGTCCAGGCCATCCAGGAAAACGATCAAAAAGCACAACACCACGATTCGCCACTGATAGCGGCTCAGCGGCTGGGCATTGATAAATGTCTGAACATCAAGTGTCGTGTTCGTTGAGGCCTCCGTCATGACAAGGCCTCCATCATCCACGAATAGAAAGAAAGCGCATCGGAGCGATGCGCATGCACCATCCCGTTCACGGGAGAAATCATGCAGAACATAGGCGGACTCTGTTGTTTTTATCAGGCGTGCCGGCTGGCAACGTGCCTCTACCCTACGGAGCAGGCACGCACTGCACAATTCGATTAACGGCTAAAGGTTCGATTAACGAACAGTTTTAGTGAAAGAGCTTGGAGCTGAGTTCCTGGCTGGCCTTGAGTAAAAGGGGCAGGAAGCGGCGCTCCAGCTCCTGCCGGGTAATACGGCTAGCATGGGTGCCCACGTTCATGGCAGCCATGACCTGACCTGAGGCATCCAGTACCGGTACGGCCAATGAACGGAGCCCGACCTCCAGTTCCTGGTCAACGACGCACCAGCCTTGCTGCCGGATCTGCTCGAGACAGGGCAACAGCTTTTCTGGCGTATGCAGTGTGCGACTGGTCTTGATCTGCAGGTCAGCACGCTCGAAGTAATCCTGAAGGGCAGCATCATCCAGAGCCGCCAGCAGAATACGGCCCATGGAGGTGCAGTAGGCCGGAAGCCGGCTGCCAACGCTCAGATCGACCGAAATCAGCCGCAGCGGTGTAGCGGACCGGGCGATGTACAACACCTCATCCCCCTCAAGCGTGGCGACGGAGCAGGCCTCATGCAGCTGCTCGCTCAGGCGATCCAGAATGGGTTGGGCGGTGAGCGCCATGGGCGTGGATGACAGATAGGCATGGCCCAACGTCAGCACCTTGGGTAATAGTGAATAGGTCCGTCCATCGGTGGTCACGTAGCCCAGCTTCATCAACGTATGCAGGCAACGCCGAACCGCCGCGCGGGGGATCTCGGTTCGGTGGCTGATCTGCGCGATGGTCAGATGCCGCTTGCGCTCCTGAAAGGCATGGATCACAGCCAAGCCACGCGCAAGGGACGTCATGAAGTTTGGATCGCCCGTGAAGGCCTCGATCCGCTTGGCCGGCGATGCAATGATAGGCGGTGCGCCAAAGCTGTGAGGGTCACGCGAATTCGAGTTATCCATGATCTCTGCCCGGCCGCTGTCTGATTTGGCCGATTATCGAAGCATCTGATCGATAATCGCAATACGACAAACGCAGTCTTGTTCGTTTATAGGCCACTTACAGATCGTCACTGTGCCGATTTCGTCCTCGCACCTGGGGAAAAATCTCAAGCCATAAGAGCGGTGGCGGTTCACCCTGTAGGCATCTGTCTATCGCTAAAGGGATAACGACCATGGGACATCAAGCGATCAACTGGCGCGGCGTCTTTCCGGCTGTCAGCACTCAGTTCAAGCCTGACTTTTCTCTGGACCTGGACGCCACTCACCGCGTTGTCAGCAATCTCGTGGCGGATGGTGTGTCCGGGCTTGTAGTATGCGGCACCGTTGGAGAAAACACCTCGCTCACCATGACGGAAAAGCTATCGGTCATCGAGAGCGCCAAGGCGGCGGCGGCCGGGCGCGTACCCGTGATTGCCGGCGTAGCCGAATTTACTACCGCCTTCGCGCAGAAGATGGTTAACGAGGCGCGCTTTGCTGGCGTGGACGGTGTGATGGTTATGCCCGCGCTGGTCTACTCTGCCAAGCCCCACGAAACCGCCATGCACTTTCGCAGCGTTGCGACTTCGACCGATCTTCCGGTCATGGTCTACAACAATCCGCCGGTGTACAAGAACGACGTTACGCCGGACATCCTGGCCTCGCTCAAGGACTGCGAGAATATCGTCTGCCTCAAAGACTCCTCAGGTGACACTCGCCGCTTTATTGACCTGCGCAACGCTGTGGGTGATCGCTTCGTGCTCTTTGCCGGCTTGGATGATGTAGTGCTCGAAAGCATTGCTGTAGGGGCCGTCGGCTGGGTATCCGGCATGTCCAATGCGTTTCCCAGGGAAGGTGAAACCCTGTTCCGCCTCGCCATGCAAAAGCGTTTCGACGAAGCCCTGTCGCTCTATCAATGGTTCATGCCCCTGCTACATCTGGACGCCCGCCCTGACCTGGTCCAGTGCATCAAGCTCTGCGAAGAGATACTAGGCCGTGGTTCAGCCGTCACCCGCCCTCCTCGCCTGAGCCTCGAAGGGGCTGCCCCTGATGAAGTGAAAGCGATTGTGGACAACGCGCTGACCCAACGTCCTGCACTGCCTGACGTCGGGCTTTAAGCTGCGTCGCTGGCAGCCTGCCGAAACTGCCGGGGCGTGAGTCCCGTCAGCGTCTTGAACTGGCGGCTAAAGGCGCTGTGATCGGTGTAGCCGCACTGCAAGGCAATATCGGTGATCGGCATCGTCGTCCCCAGCAATTGAGAGGCTTTTTCCAGACGCACCTTATGGATCATCTGGCGGGGCGTGAGATGAAAGATCCGCTTGCAATAGCGCTCCAACTGAGCCACGGAAAGCTCTGCGATGGCGGTCAGCTCTGCCAGTGCGATCGGACGGGTGTAATGAGCACGAATGTGTTTATCGACCGCCGCAAGCCGTTGATACGCCGGGTGGTTATCCTGCGCGGCTTGCAAGTCATAGGAAATGCCAGCCATGCCCAACACCTGCCCTGAATGCCCTTTCAAGGGCAGCTTGTAGGTCAGACACCACCCTGGCTCACGACCGTTGTAAAAATGCAGCTCAAGCTTGTCCTCGATGATCGCTCCGCGAAGCACCTCGTGGTCCTGCTCGGTATAGAGTGGTCCTAGATTCGCCGGAAAGACCTCAGCGGACGTCTTGCCCAAGAGAGGCGCAACCGTCTTGAACCCACACCGTCTCGCCAACGTCAGGTTGGCCAAGAGGTAACGTGCGTCCAGATCCTTAATAAAGAAGACCACATTGGGAATCGCATTGAGAAGCGGAGCAATCAGCGCAACGCTGTTAAGCAAGGTTTCTAAGTCTTCAGGGCGCTCTGCGGCAAGCCCCTCACACCAGGCTGTCATCTGCTCAGGAGCAAAACCTGGAGCCTGCCTGTCGCGTTCGGCTATAGGAGACATCATCTGAAGCATGAGCACCTCTTATGAGTGGTGGCGCGAATGCGCTCACGGTATATCCGTCTCTGAGCATGCCATAAGCGTCTCGACCCGTGCAGGGACCAACGGAATACGGGGCTCCGGCAAGGCCCAGCCAAACAATTCGCGAGCCGCCGTGCCACAGACACGTCCCTGGCAGGCTCCCATACCGCACCGGCTCTGAAGCTTTGCCGCATCCCATCCTTGCTCTCCCACCAGAGCAGACAGGGCGACATCCTCGCAGCGGCAAATCAGCGTATCCGCACGGGCCAGTTGCCTGACCTCAGGTCGCAATCTGAAATGCGCTTGCACATGTCGGGCAAACCGCTGCCAACGCTCGCGACGTGTGAACAAAGTCTCTGCCTGTTCAACCTTGTCAATAGCAGCCAATCCGGCGATTTCGCCCTCGATCAACGCCAACTCACTACCACCAACGCCTGTACATTCACCGGCCGCATAGAGACCTGTCTGACTCGTCTGCTGATAGCGATCGACCGCTACAGCATCACCCTCAAGCTGACACCCCAGATGACTCGCCAGTCCAGTATTGGGCACCAGACCAAACCCACAGGCCAGACGCGTACAAGGTACGACCTTATCACGGCCACTCTGGCGAATACGCACAGCCTCCAGACGATTATCCCCCAAGGCCTCAACGACATAACTCGCCCAGCGGTAGTGAGTCGAGAGCAACCTGAATGCCTGGGTGAGCTTGTCAGGCCAGCGCAGCAACCCGGTACCGAACGATATAACTTGCTGACGGGCCGCCTGTTCATAGACGCCTGTAAGCACAGCGCCGGCTGCTATGGCCGTCCCGGCAGAAGCCAGCAATAACGGACCGCTTCCCGCTACCACCAGCCGCTCACCTGCCACAGGCGCGCCCCCTTTGATCAAGGCCTGCAACGCTCCGGCGCCCGTCACGCCGGGTAATGTCCAGCCCGGAAACGGTAGCAGCAATTCCCGTGCGCCACAGCACAGGATCAATTGCCCATAGTCCAACCGGCACCCTGACTGTGCATCCTCTAATAACAAGGCCCCCGGAGCCAACGCAGCCACGATGCGCGTCCCGGCCAAGTACCGGACATTAGGCTGAGATAAACCCTTTCGATAACTCTGCGCCGATACAGGTAGTACCACCCCTGGCCCGTCGCGCCATATCTGCCCGCCTAGCCGGGGGTTATCATCGATGACCACAATGGAGCGCTGGCTGGTGGATGCAGCCCTGGCCGCTGCCAGACCTGCCGGCCCAGCGCCTACGATAGCGATATCGCAAGACAGCCTGCTCAGCCCCGTCATACCGTACGCTCTACCTGCATGCCCTCACGGCACAGCGTCTGGCAGGCCAGCTGCCGGCGACCGTTAATCATTACCCGACATTCCTGGCAAATACCCATTCCACAAAACGATGCACGTGGCTGACCTGTGCAGGACAGCCGTGCCACCGGTGATTCGCTCAATGCCAGCAAGGCGGCAACTGTCAGTCCGCCCGTAACGACTATAGGTTGCCGGTCGAGATACACCGTAATCATGCCGTTGCCTCCTGGGTGGTGGAAGCCGCATTTACAAAGCGCTCAGGCCGGAACGGAGTGGAATCGAGAGGAAGCGCTTCACCCAGTAACTGAGCAGCGATCATCCGTGCACTGGCCGGTGCGGTGGTAACGCCCAGCCCTTCATGGCCCAGCGCCAGCCATAGGCCCGGTTGACCAGGATACTGTCCGAGCAAAGGCAAACCATCCGGTGTTGCAACACGAAAACCTGTCCAGCTGCGAATGGCATTCAACTCGCCCAAGCCGGGTAAGTAATGCTGTGCACGCGTGAGCATACGACCTAGCACATCGAACTCGACGCGCTTATCCAGGGTATCGAATTGTCGGGATGAGCCGATCAGCAACTGTCCTGTAGGCCTTGGCTGCACATTGAACGCGACGGAGGTTCCATCACTGGCGTGAGCGCTGGCAGCATACCCAAGCTCCACCAGCTGATGGGTGACACAGGCGGGGTATCGGTCTGTAATCAGTAAATGGCCTTTCTTCGGCCTTAACGGCACCTCCGGGAGTAACCGGCAGGCACCCAGGCCATTGGCAAGCAGAATAGCGGGTGCCGTCATCCAGAGACCATCGCTCAGACATAACCGATTACCCTCGACCCGGATGACCTCCTCCTCCTGAACGGTGATTCGATTGCCGTGCTGGCCGAGCAGCCAGCGTGCGGTTGCCGGAGCGTAGAGGATCCCATCGTCAATTACCTTCAGCGCACCTGCCAGATCAGAGCGCAGCATCGGCTCTAATTGCCGTAGCGAAGAGGCAGTGACCCAACCCGACTGAACGCCATGCTCAGCCAGCCTGGCTTGCTTTGCCTCTGCTAACGCGCACTCATCATCGTTCGCCGCCAGCCACAGTGTCCCGCAGTTACGATAGGCGCATGCGTCAGGCAAGCGCTCACGCAACGCATTCCAGAGCTCTATGGAATAATGACTGAGCGCAAGCTCGGCAGGACTGTCATCCATGGCAACCAAGTGGCCCATCCCCGCGCCGGTAGCACCACCGCTTCGATTGTCGATGACCCGTACGCACAAGCCTCGGGCAGCCAATTCATAGGCACACATAGCCCCTACGATACCGGCTCCCACGATAACGATATCTGCTGCAGCGGTGCGTGCCAGAAGGCTCACAGCCGAATTCCCCAGGCGAAGGGATCAGCCTCATCAATCAATAACGTGGCCTCGGCGCTGATATGGGCAGTGCCTCGAATAGTGGGAATGATCCGCTCCCCTTCCCACGCATAACTGGCTTCGAAAAGGCTGCCGATCACGCTGGCCTGCCGCCAGAGCTCACCCGGCTGCAGATGCCCATCCGCAGCAAGGCAGGCAAGCTTGGCGCTGGTTCCTGTCCCGCAGGGCGAGCGGTCATAGGCTTTGCCTGGGCAGAGCACAAAATTGCGGCTGTCCGCGTATTCATCGCCTCCAAACAGCTCGATGTGATCAATCACACCGCCGTTTTCGCCGCGTACGCCTTGCGCCTCAAGCGCCTGCCGTACTGCCCAGCTGTACTCGGTCAGCGCGTCGAGGTTGTCGCTGTTCACCTGCAGGCCATGATCGGCAATCAGATAAAACCAGTTGCCACCCCAGGCAATGTCACCCCTCACCGTACCCAGGCCGGGCACCTCCAACGGAACATCCTTGCGATAGCGGTACGCAGGTACATTACGCACGCTGACGGAAAGGTCCTCATGCAGCGTTGCCTCTACTGTCCCTACAGGGGTCTCGATCCGGTGCCGCCCTACGTCGATCCGACCGAGATGATAAAGCGATCGCACCAGCCCAATCGTGCCGTGCCCACACATTCCCAAATAGCCGGAGTTGTTGAAAAAAATAACGCCGGCGCAGGCCTCAAGATCGACCGGCTCGCACAGGAGCGCACCCACCAACACATCGCTCCCACGGGGTTCAAGCACGCAAGTAGCCCGCCAGTCATCGTATTCATGCCGCAACAGTTTCAATCGCTCCGCCATGGAGCCTTTTCCCATATCGGGAAATCCCTCGATGACCAAGCGAGTCGGCTCACCGCCCGTATGGGAGTCGATAACCTGGATACGTCTCATGGCGCCACCTCGGCAAAAGAGGCTTACAGCGTGGCGTGTCAACGCAAAATCGGCTTGGTGTTTTTCGCTCGGCGGAAGGACGAAATCAGCACAATTAACTGAGTGATATACAGGAGCGGCACGCCTGTCTTGTCTAACCGTATTAATGAACTGCTCCGCCATAAAGACGGAGCAGTTACTGCAAACAAGAGAGCTAGGCCTTTGCAAGGTAAACGTCAAACATACTCATGTAGGCTGAGCGCTTCAGAAAGCGGATCTAATTGGAAAGGCCAGCAATCCAGTCAATCATATCGGTATTGTCATAGTTGCCAGAGTGAGGTTGGTTCCAGGCAATTTTGTAATCTACGTTCAATCCTCGATTCTGCAGGGCGATTGCCAGGTTGGCCGAGACGAAGGGTGAAGAATCGCGATCATAAGAGCCCACCCGAATACGCCAGTGCTTGGCCACCGAGCTTGTTCCGTACACAGTGGCAGCATAAGGATTCACATTAATACCACCATACCCGTTGTACCTCAGTACGTAATACATCGGGTTCATCATGGCGGCCCAACGGGCAACGTCACTGCGTACGCGGAAGTTCTTGATGCTGGTATAGCCCTCAACTTCGCTCAAGCCGGCCTTCGCAATCGCGTCCTTAAGGTTCGGGTCAAAATGATTCCAACCCTCGGCAACGGTAATATCATTTTTCAACGCGGCAGGATCGGTATTGAACAGATCCATCTCACCCGTCACGTTGTAAAACCCGTTGTCGAATGCACCGACCGGCTTCATACGGTTCATGTAAATGAGAAGGTTTTTCCAACTCTTCAGGGTTGCCGTGCGGGTATTTGCATTCCACGTAATGACGCTATCGGGTGTCAGGCCCGATTTGACACCGTTTACCGTCTCGGCAGTTGCCATATAGGTCTGACCAGCCTCATTCAGGCTGCCATCTGCGCTCACATAACCGGAGTCAATAATAAAACGCGTCGCAGATGCACTGAAAAGACTGTACACGTAGTTTCGATAGGAACCGCCCGCTACCGCATCAGGGCTGTAGCTGTTCAGCTTGAGCGGTACACCCGTATCAGGATGCTTCAGTCCTAACCGGTTGAGATAAGTTGGATACATCTGCGCCATGACCGCAGAAAGGCGCTGATCATTGTTACTGAGCGTGATTGGTGCCGTACGGCCAGGATTAGCCGTAGTAATGCCAGAGCCATAAAAAAAGTACTCATAGGCCGCATTGGCATTATCCAAGTCTGTGATCGGGCAGAATGGCGAAGCGGCATACACGCTATCACTGCTGGGTGCAGCACCGATTTCATCCAGGTACGGCTTGAAAACAGCACTGTCTCCAGTAATGCCCAGCAGAGAGGTCATTGCCCCACCGCCACTGGTGCCGCTTACTACGATCTTATTGGCATTACCTAACATGACCGAATCGTTGTATTTCAGATATCGCACCGCTGCCTTCAGATCCACAAGTGCAGTCGGGCCATTACCGACCTCTGTGGTCACGCCATTGACAAGCATGGTGGTATTACGGCCCCGGCCAGCCGGAGACACTACGACAATTCCTTTGGACAGGGCCAAGGCGGCGGCAATAGCTGAGCCTGAACCACTACCTGAAGAGTTGACATTATCAGTGGTGACATCCGCGGGTGTCAGGAGATCGAGCTCCATGTAGCCGCCTGTATTAAGCGGCATGAAGATGGGGGAGCCTTGCGTAGCATTCGCAGGGATATAAATGCTCATGACCTGTTTGGCAGGATCATTGGGCTTGGCAACATAGCTCACTGTATAAGCAGTGTAGGTGACGGTCTGCCCATACACAGTGACCTGCCCTACTGTTCCGCCACTGGCAGGATTGAAGCGAAGCGATGCCTGATGACTACTTGCATGGGCAGACATAGCCGCCATTACACCAAGCATGCCGCACAAGGCCAATGTGCCAGCGCGACGCTTCAAAAAGGTACTCCGCATAGTGCTCTCCTAACGAGGTTTATTATTGTTTTCCCACAATGAGGTCTTACTGGCTGTAGCTATACAGTTGAATCGTGGGGCAACTATGTCAAAGGCTTTGCAGGCATAGTGCGCCATGACCCCGGCTACAGTAGAAGCCATCCCATACGCTGTAATCCAAGCATGGGAATTGCGAGACAGGAGTACATTCGGATTGTTGAGATATGCCTTTTCCTTATCGGCATCTGCAGTAAAACACTGCTCCAAGGGTAAAGGCTTGGTGCTGCCTCACCGCTTCATAACATGAAACCTATTGGCCTATCCTTCTGTTGAGTCCTGATTCAAAGCCGCTCTACTCCCAGCTGCCTCAACCGGCTCAGCGTCCGGGCAAAGTCCACGGCGGCATCCCCGGCCAGCTCATCCATAGGCACTTCGCTGGACAGGATCAGAGTCACGCCCCGGTCGTAAGCGATATCCACCAGGTTTAGAAATCGCTGTCGAACGGCATCAGACTGACGCGCCAGGCAATCAAGCCCGCTGACGCCAACGTGTGAAAAATGCTCGACAATCCAGAGGTAATCCAAGGTCGAATGAGGCTGCTCACAGAGGTCGGCAAAATCAAGCCAGATCCGCTCCCCTTCATACGCGCGCACCGAAAGGGGATGATGATTGACGTCCAGGGTAGCGTCCGTCGTAGCGGCAGCAGACAGGTCCAGTAGTGTTTGCAAACGCTTCACACCGCCCGCCGACGCTGGCCAGAGGTAATACCCCCATAGGGTCTGCTCGTCGCTGCGCTGCCGATAATCGACCTTACCGTTGATGGCAAGCACATCGAAGCGCTTTTCGATCAATGCAATGATCGGCTTGAAGCGCTCTCGATACAACGGGTTTGGACACAGGCCCTCCGGCTTATAATTGGATGTCATCACTAGCCCGACACCCTCATCTACCAGCACCTTGAGCATACGACCCAACAGCATGGCATCGCCAATGTCATGCACATGAAATTCATCAAAGCACAGCAGACGTACTTCCCGAGCGATTTCCCGGGCTACCTGTGCCAGAGGATCGGCTTGGCCGGCATAGTCACGCATCCGCCGCTGCAACTCCTGCAGAAAGGAATGAAAATGCACGCGACGCTTTTCCGTAATGGGGACGGCCGTATAGAAGGCGTCCATGACAAAGCTCTTGCCTCGCCCTACGTCGCCCCAGATATAGACGCCCGCAGACGGCTTTTTAAACCAGGATTTACGATCGGCCAGAAAGCGATCAAGCCAGTCAGCCAGATGCACCAATGCCGCCTCTTGGGCGGCATCGGCCTGATAGTGACGGGCGGCCAGTTCGGCAGCGAAATGTTGCCGAATTAACTCGCCCGCGTTGAGCGGTTCAGATGTAGCCATCAGAAATCGAAAAAGACAGTTTCCTGTGGACCTTGCAGATGCATGTCGAAACGGTAAATCACTTTGCCGTTTTCTTCAAAGCGCTTGGCGATCAGAGTCGGCCTGCGAGGTGGCTCGACAAGGTTGAGCACTGGACAAATCGCATTGGCTTCCGCTTCGTCCTCAAAGTAGATACGGGTCTGCAGATGGATATTGATGCCACGGGCAAACAGCGCCAGATTGATATGCGGCGCCATGGGCCTGCCCTGGCTGTCCATCACCTTACCCGGCTTTATCGTTTGCACCGACCACTCACCGGCATCAAAGGTAGTAGCCGTACGGCCAAAGCTGTTGAATGCCTTTTCCGGATGATAAACCGGATCGTAGACACCGTCGTGATTGGCTTGCCAGACCTCTAGAAAGGAGTCGCGCACCAGATTGCCGTTGCCGTCAAACACTTGCCCCGTCAGCACGATGTGCTGGCCTGGCGCATCCGGCTTGGCAAGATCATTCCAGATTTCCATGTCACGCGTCGGATTACCAGCTGCGGCCAGCGCAAGACCGATGTGAACGTAAGGGCCTGCGGTTTGTGAAGGCGTCTCGGGCAGAAATGTCGTCGTCATGATCGCCTCCTCACAGATTCTCGAAATGGGTTTGACGTGCGCCACGCGTCACGATGTCAAAACGGTAAGCCAGGCAGTCCATCGGGTTGGCCATGGTCATGTCCAGGCGTGCAATAAGTGTCTGCACGGCCTCCGGGTTTGCAATCGACTTCACTATCGGGCAGACCGGTATCAGCGGATCACCTTCGAAATACAGCTGCGTAATCAATCGAGTGGAAATCGAAGGTCCCATGACCGAAACATGGATATGGGCGGGCCGCCAATCATTCACCCCATTACGCCACGGATAAGGCCCCGGCTTGATGGTACGGAATACATAGTTGCCATCATTGTCGGTCAGGGTACGTCCTACACCGCCAAAGTTGGGATCGAGCGGCGCTAGGTAGATGTCATTCTTGTGGCGATACCGTCCACCAGCGTTAGCCTGCCAGATCTCTACATACGTCTTCGGTACGGGCTTACCAAACTGATCGACTACTCGTCCAAACAGGATGATTCGCTCGCCCTGCGGCAAGCCCCCATTATTGAAGTTCAGCAGCAGATCGTTATCGTGCTTGCCCAACTGAAGATGAGAGAAATCCGGGCCGGTACGTTCAGAAACCGTTTGCTGAATGCTAACCAAGGCCTGTCGGGGTGAACGGGGTACAGACGACTTATAACCAGGCGTATAGGCATGGGGATGCCAGTTACGGTCACGGGCGACAAAGCGAGTGTCATTGGAATTATTATTCATGGCTTTACTCCACAAAGAGCCTTACCCATCAAAGGGGTTGCCCGGAGTGTGGCGCAATGCCGCAGGCCAGCCAATTGAAATGACGGCAATCATTCATAACCAAATGGTTATGAGGCTGATCGCTCGGCAACCAGCTCGCTGGCGACTTCCCGTAGAACCTCACAGAACCATTGCGCCGCCAGCGGAAGCGTTGCCGTATTATTGCGGCACAAGCCAATCGAGCCACCCGGCTCCTGAACGCCTAGAGACAGCTCAGCCAGCACACCAGCCTTGATGTCGGTCTCCACGGCATCCAGAGGCGCAATCCAGACGGCATCACTTAACAGTACATAGCGCCGGCTCAGCGCTGGCGAAAGCGTCTCCAACCGCTGCGACATCAGGCTGATCCCACACTGCACCAGAAAGCTTTCGGCGTACTGCCGAATTGTGGTGCCCGTCAACGGAAGAACCCAGGGATAGTCCGCCAGTCGTTGCCGGTCAATTCCAGTCGCTGCTTGCAACGGATGACCGTTTCGAACCACCAACGTCATCGACTCGCTATACAGATGCTCGAAGTTCAGGCCGCGGATTTCAGGGTTGTCTGTCATGCGCCCCACCACAATATCCAGCTCACCTACTCTCAGCTTATTGAGTAGATAGGTACTCATGCCTGTCGTAACACTGATGGTGAGCCCGCTGTAGCGTTCGTGGAGTCGCCTGATGACCTCCGGTATAACCAGACTTTCCACTGTCGAAAGTACCCCAACCCGTACTTGGCCACCCTGCATCCCGCCGCTGCGTACCGTATTGACCCCGTCTCGCAATGCCTGGACGCAGGGCCCCGCATAATGCATGAAGGCCTGACCGGCTTGCGTCAGCACTACGCCATTCTTGTCCCGCTCGAACAGGCGCGCCTCAAGAATGCCCTCAAGCTCCTTAAGGGTCTTGGAAATGGCAGGCTGAGAAACCGACACGGCATGGGCCGCCTTGGCGAAACTGCGGTGCTGAGCCACTTCAATAAAGCACAGGAGATGTCGAAATTTAATACGGGTATCGATGTTCATATCGCGCCAGCGTCAGGAGCAGACTGCCATTGTTAACCTCAACCCGTCGGCAAGTCACTCGACCCAACTGCCATACCCGGTAAAATGACCGTCCCACGCCCTGCTGCCAGATAAGCCCCTCAGCTCATGAAGAAAGTGTTGATCGTTCTGCTACGAGGTTACCAGCTCTTCATCAGCCCCATGATTGGCCCACGCTGCCGTTTCTATCCCTCCTGTTCGCATTACGCCATTGAGGCCCTACAGACCCATGGCGCCTTGCGCGGCAGCTGGTTGACCATTCGCCGCTTGCTGCGCTGCCACCCGTTTCATCCGGGCGGTATCGACCCTGTTCCTCCCTGTCATTGCAAAACCCAGGATAAACACTCGAACCGCTGCCACTAATATGAGATCAGCCTAGTTCATCTCCTATTTAAAAGGCAGGCAATTTCACCCTTTAGAGCGATACCCAAGTGGCCCGCCCTGCGCGATAACGTAGTACGAAGCGCTATTGAGGAAATAGCCATGAACGTACTGCAGCGGATCAGTTTGAGGTTTGCGTTGCTGGTTTCATGTCTCGGCTTTTCCATCGAGACGCCCAACGCGGCGGACCTGCTCAATAACTTCGATCTTTCTACGGTCTCGGATGTAGCCGCCCGGCAGGCCCAGGGTTCCCTTGGTCAATCGACTGCCGACCGCATAGCGGCCACCGTTATCCAGCAGGGCAGCGACAGCCAGGCCTTTCTCACCCAAACCGGATTAGGCAGTCAGGCACTTATCCAACAACTCGGTAGAAATCATCAGGCAGCCATGCTGCAAAGTGGTACAGAGCTGACCGCTGTCATTCTGCAAAGCGGCCAGGGCCATAACGCTTCTATCATTCAGCGAGGCTCGGCTAATCAAGCCGCTATCCATCAGTATGGCGCCTATAACGAAGCGCTGATCGACCAGAACGGCACCGGTTTACAGGGCAGTATTATCCAGTTCGGAAACAACCAGAGCATCACTGTTCAACAGCGCTAGCGGCTCAATGCCGCTTGTTCATGAAGTCAAAGGACGATGTCATGTGCAAGGTCCAATCTATTCCTGTGCTCTCTCCCGATTCCCAGCCGGCAGAGACTTGTTTGACAAAGGTTAGAAAAAA
Organism: Pseudomonas sp. UBA3149; assembly: GCF_002364655.1. NCBI lineage: Bacteria > Pseudomonadati > Pseudomonadota > Gammaproteobacteria > Pseudomonadales > Pseudomonadaceae > Pseudomonas > Pseudomonas sp. UBA3149. The sequence goes on along the minus strand of NZ_DEYV01000010.1, from coordinate 9,813 downwards.
CCGCATCCCGCCCTAGCTCACTTCTACAGCTCGCTTACAGGCAATGCTCTGTAGCGTTCGGCTGTCTGCCTGTTAGAGCTGTATGGCTTTTACCTTCCCGATAACTATAAGGAGCACGTCGTGTTTATGGTGAAACCTAGCGTTGCGGCTGCTTTGTCCAGGCTTGGCCTGCCTGCTCTAGCCGTCATTAATAATGCAAGCCTCAACCAGGCAGGCAACAACGCCTTCCTTCCCGAGAATGGGAAAGCCCTATCGTAACCGCATCGACTACGGGCAATGGCAACACGCTTTCCTTGGAGCAACCCAAGCATGCTGTGTCGGTTAACACTGCCACGGTAAAAGAGCAAAGAATAACAATCAGGCCGTGCTGACTCAAAGTGGCAATTTTAACGAGTTGGACTATCGTCAGGAAGGCAATGGCACCAGCCAGCGATCACCATGAATGGATAGGAGTTGCGCTGCTCTATAACGCAGCGCCTGCTGTTGGCCATACCAGAGAATTAAGTCTTTTTTATTTCGCTTTGATTAAAGTTTCAATCTTTAGATTGATAGCGAAGCGGGAACCCGTCAGCAAAACTTGTAAGTGCTAAACAGGAGTTAGCCATGACCATGTTGCAACGACTGCTTTCTCAAACGGCCCTGGTAGTAAGCTGCCTTGCAGCGCCACTGTATTTGCAGGCTGCTGACCTGCTCGATAACTTCGATATCGCCTCCTCATCGACAGATTTGGCTGGCACACCCGACGTACGTGCATTGGCTGCCGCCTCGGTCAATGGTCTCGTCGCTCAGGTCCAGCAGAATGGCAACAGCAACCAGGCCACCTTGAGTCAGCGAGGGCTTAACTCCCTGGCAACCATTACTCAACAGGGTAATGACCAGCAGGCTTATATTCTGCAGCAAGGCTCAGACCTGGCTGCCGTCATCAAGCAGGTAGGAGAAGCCAATAGCGCACTGATCTCCCAGACCGGGTCAGCAAATGCTGCTGTTATCAGTCAGTACGGCAATGCTAACAATGCCGCCATCGAACAGAATGGTACTGGTCAGCAAGCCAGCATTATCCAATACGGAAACAATCAGAATGCTGTCATTCGCCAATACTGAGCCCAAGGAGCCATCAATGCGTAGCAAAAGCCAGATCAGTTAACGCCTCTTGATGGTAGAGGTTGCCTAGGTATACCGTTCATCGGGCCTGGCCAGCTCTAGATCCGCCTCCTCCGGCAGCCATGGATTAATCCCTCTATGGCTTAAATGCCCCATCTTTTCAATCTTTTGGTTGATACCCAGTTTCGCCTGTACGGCCAACAATCCGCACAGCGCTATACAGGGATTAGCCATGAATTCGCTGCAAAGATTGTGCTCAGGACTTGCGCTCGCCTTCTCCGGCATGAGCCTTGTTGTACCGCCGCTCCAGGCGGCTGATCTGCTTGATAATTTCGATATCGCCACGACGACTTCAGACCTTGCCGGTACGCCTGACCCGCGCGCACTGGCAGCTACAGCATCGGCTGGCGGATTGGTTGCTCAAATCCAGCAGAACGGTAACAACAACCAGGCCACCTTAAGCCAACAAGGCCTTAACTCACAGGCGCTCATCTCACAACTTGGTAACGATCAGCAGGCCTTTATCCTTCAGCAAGGGGCTGACCTCTCCGCAGTTATTACCCAGGCTGGTTATGGCAACACGGCTTCCATTACCCAGATCGGCTCGGCAAATGTCGCACTGATCAACCAGTACGGCGCTTATAACAGCGCTTCCATTGAGCAGAACGGTACCGGTCAACAGGCCAGTATTACGCAATACGGTAATAACCAAACCGCAGTGGTACGTCAGTACTGATAACAACGGATGTTTAAACATCACGCATTAGAACGTCGACATTTTCATTTCTCGTTATTGTGATTACTACGAAGGGAATAATCATGCACAGCTTCAAGCCTCTTGCTGCCGCCATCCTGATCGCTCTCAGCTCACACGCCTTTGCTGAGATGAACTCTGCTGAAACTACTCAGGATGGAGACAACAACTCCATTACGACCGAACAAATCAACGGCACTCAAAACAGCAAGAGCATTCAGGAGCAGATCGGTAATGGTAATGCTGCAACCCTGACCCAGAGCGCTGCCCTGAATAGCACTTCCTATCAGTACCAGGACGGATCAAATAACGTTGCCAACACTGCGCAGGAAGGCAGCGACAATTACTCGAGCATCTATCAGGAGGCTCAGGAGAGCAGCCAGGTAGCCGTAACACAAACTGGCGACACCAACTCGTCTACGGTTTATCAGTTGACCGGCAACGACAACCAGGCTCAGGTTATCCAGCTGGGTAACAACAACGTAGCTGAAGTCACCCAGGGTGGCGGCGCTGCTTATGGCATGTCCAGCAGCAGCGTGGCTACCATCAACCAGAATGGCAACGACAACTCCCACATCATAAACCAGGATGGCTATGCCCATCAGCTGAGCGCTACCGCGACCGGCAATGGCAACCAGGTTGAAGTAACGCAAAGCGGTATGACGGCTTCTGCAACACTGGCCCAGACAGGTGATAACAACGCCATTACCCTGACCCAGACAGGCGACGGCCAAACAGCGACCATTACTCAGGACGGCACTGCCAATACCGTGGCCATGGTCCAGGATGGGTACAGTGGCCCAGACTTCGCCACCATCTCCCAGCGCGGCGATAACAACGCCATTACCAGCTTCCAGGATGGCAAGTTCAACGAGTTGTATTTTGATCAGAACGGCACAGCCAACACGCTGAACGTGTCCCAGATTGGTCGTGGCAACAACCTGACTGGCGCCACCTCAGGCACCAACAACTCGGCTGATGTGAGCCAGAAAGGTGATAGCAACTACACCAGCGTTACTCAGGATGGCAGCGACAACATCGCTACCGTTCAACAGCTGGAATCGCAGCTGGCCGCCAATGCAGTGGTCTATCAGTCCGGTGTAGCTAACCAGGCCGCTATTACGCAGCGTGGTGAGTTTGCCATTGGCAACTCTGCAACCATCTCGCAGACGGGTACTGGCAACAGCGCTGTCATTACCCAGCAGTAAGCGCTTGCATCTGAGCAGTATCCTGGACGCCCTCATTTAGAGGGCGTCTGCACAAGGAGGTCAAAGATGCGCTACTCTGATCTCCAGCCTGTTCAAATGATCGTAACGTAGACTGACATGCCTGGACTCTTCGCCCTGCCTATGACTGCCATGTTACTTGCCGCCTCGTCTCCACCTGTAGAGGCCAATCTGAACCTGAGTGCAATTTCACCACAGCAAGCCTCCATAGAGCTCTGTTTCAAAGGCAGCGGGCAAGCCGTACGGTTTGAGATGATTGTTCAGGCCAGTGGCAAAGCCGGCAATAACCGATCCCGCCAAGCTGGTGAGGTCAAGGCAAGCGAAGATGGAGCCTGCCCTGTACGTAACAAACTGGGCTTCGCCCCTCAGACAATGGTCAGTGCTCATTTGAAATGGTGGGTCGATGGAGTTGAGCAACCTGAAGTCCATAAGCAACTAGGCGACTCTCTGGAAGAAAACAAAGACACCCGCGCCTAGACACGCAGCGAGTATTATTGCTTCAGCAACCGCAACGTTTGAGCGTCCTCCTGGCCATTGAAATACTTGATCAACGCCGCCTGATAAGGGCTCTGCTCCCCTGCAACGTATGCGAATAACGTCATTGATGAATGAAATTTCAAATCGTCAGGATGACCAAAAACCTGCGCTACCGACGCCCCTTCCAGGTTATTCACAATCTCACAACACGTTTTCAGCCGACTCCCTAGAAGCTCATGCTCAAGGTAGGCAGTAGCTTCATCCAGCCCGGATATGGCATACCGCCTCGCCATGGCGCTATGCCCAAGTCCTTGCAACTGCGGAAATACGAACCACATCCAGTGGGTACGTTTATGACCTGAGCGGAGCTCTGCAATCACTTGTTGCCAAACAGTCTCTTGAGCGCTCACGAAGCGTTGCAAATCATGACGATCTGACATGTGGATTACCGTGAGCGCTGCGCCTGTGGATCCTCTGGCTCGTTGAATTTGGTACGGCGCTGCTCTCCCCCCTTCTCATTCTGGGACTTGTTCACCTCACCTACCTTGCTGGCTTCCTCGGGCGTTTCCGCCGTGCTGCGCTTCGCATGTTCGTCGGCCATGATGCACCTCATTGATTCAATACGTACTGCTTAGGCAATATCCTCAGCCAGTAGTGCCCAACAGTTGAAGAGCAAATTCAATCATCGAAACCCACCTGCTCATGCATTTCATCCACTTTCATTTCCAGGCGGTAGGCCAGAGCAATGAACAGTGCCTGGCAAAGGCATAGCGTTGCGCTCAGGGAACGAAAAGCGAATGCACTGCCCTCGTTGACCAGCAACAATGCGCTGGCTCGCTTGGCCAGGGGTGACAACTGGCTGTCTGTAATGATGAGCGTCTTGGCTTGATTATGCTGAGCGATACGTACGCACTGCTGGCTTTCCTTGCCATAAGGCGTAAAGCTAATGGCTACGATGAGGTCGTTGGCTCGGACGCTACGCATCTGTTCTCGATAGCTACCGCCAAGGCCAGACACAAGATGAATACGCTTGTTGGTGTGTTGCAGGTTATAAACAAGGTAGTGCGCTACCGCAAATGAACGACGAACCCCCACTACATAAATGTTCTCCGCATTGACCAGCAGGTCGACCGCTTTCTCGAACGCCTGATCGTCCAGCTCTTCTCCCAATCTATCCAGTCCTGAACGTGTGGCACTTATGCATTCACGTGCCAAATCGCTTCCGGCAGCCGGTTGAGACTTGTTGGCAATCATTCGCCGGATACGCTGCTGATAGTTCTGGACAGGTGTTGCCTTATGCGTATAAGCCTCACGAAACAGGGATTGCATTTCACTGAAGCCTTTGAAGCCGAAACGCTGAGAGAACCGTACGATTGCCGAAGGGTGTACTTCGCATTGGCGGGCAATATCGCTAATACGATCAACCATGACACGATCACTTTGCTGGCTCATGTAGGCCGCTACACGCTTGAGCTGACGAGGCAGAGACTCGTACTCTGCCGTAATCATCTGCTGCAGAGTTTCCACACTAGCAGGCGCTACAAGGGAAGAGCTTGAAGAATCAGTATTAAGCATTTCGAATCCTTTAGATGAATCGTTACAGCAAGCACTTAACGAAACCAGACGCCAACGTAATCGAAAATGCTCTCATTCTTCAGGAATATCTGCAAAAGAAAGGAATTTAAAGGCGGCTCGCTTCGTTGACATACGGCGGAATATCAGCTTAGAACACAAGATTATTTTTCTAAACATAATTTTTTAGAAAAATAATTTATTGACTTATTCTGGACTAGATTATCGCTGTACAACCAGCTGAACAGGGGCCAGCCGTACTTCAAATGCTGTAAAAAAATACAGCTGACAATAAGGCTCGCTTTGCGCAAGTCTCCAAAGCTGTTTTGAAGTCGATAAAGCCAAATGCGAAACTGAATACTTAGGTTCCACCGCACGCATCAGCGCATAAGTTATGCACCGCATATCGCGCAGCACTGCATCAGAAACAGGCGCTGCTGCTTTTACAGTGATACGCGTAAGCTGCTCGCCTGTAGTCTCTACTGACATGTCAAAGCTGGACGCGCCCCGAGCGGAATATACCCACCCTGCCTCGTCCTTCATTGGGTGTGGCGCTCCCAGCATCAGGGCTTTGCAGCTAGGCAGCACCGCTAAATAGGCAGGAATTCTCCGTTCGAGCTGCGCCTTGTCCAATCCAAGAGACAAAGGTGCAGCCTCACTGACTGTCGCTAAGACAATACTGCCAAGAAGCCACACCCCTAGCCAGTTTAACAATGACATATCAGGCGATAGTGTCGACAACACCACCATCAACACGCAACGCGGCACCCGTTGTCGCTGAAGCCAGAGGAGAAGCTGTGTAGACAACCAGATTAGCGACTTCCTCTGTAGTTGCTGCACGCTGGAGAATGGAGCTAGGCCGGTTTTCCCTTACAAAATCAGCGGCCACCTCCTCTAGAGTCTGACCAGTACGCTCGCTCGCCTCCTTGAGCATCTCCGCTACGCCTTCAGAAAGCGTTGGACCTGGCAGAATGGAATTAACTGTCACGCCTGTACCAGCCATCCGTTTGGCCAATCCACGCGCCACGGACAGGTTGGCTGTTTTGGTAAAGCCGTAATGAATCATGTCGGCCGGAATATTGAGCGCTGATTCAGAGGAAATAAAGATTACGCGCCCCCACTGCCGTGAGGCCATACCAGGCAAATATTCCCGAGAGAGCCGAACGCCAGACATCACGTTGACCTCGAAAAACTCCGTCCAAATATCATCGCCCGTTTCAAAAAAGTCTCGAGGCCCGTATATACCCGTGTTGTTGACTAGAATATCAACCTCAGGCTCAGCAGCTTTCAATACAGCACATCCGTCAACGCTCCCGACATCCGCAACCACTCCACGTAATGTCGCATCCGGTACGTACTGCTGCAGGAGACTAACCGCCTTATCTACTGATGGAGCCGATCGACCGTTTATAACTACAGTCGCTCCTGCCTGAGCCAATCCTTTCGCAATAGCGAAACCAATACCACGAGTAGAGCCGGTTACGATTGCCGTTTTACCAGAAAGATCGATCTGCATGAAGAATCTCCAGACACGTTAAAAGAGCCAATGAGCACAACGGCTAGTCCATTATTCGAGTCTGACGAAAAATCCAGCACAAAGGTCCCTGGCGCCGCTCAGGCTGTTGCAGCGTTCATGGCTGCCTTGAGCAACTCACGACCCTCCAACGATCCTAAGGCTTCAACGACACCGGGAGTAAACACGACCTGAATCTCATCGTCGCTGGTCTTCCAGCGCTCTAGAACCAATAGGGTCGCCTTTGTACCGTTGCGATGCATCAATCTCAAAGAGGCTTTTTGCAAGAAACTCAGCTGGACCTCTAGCTGCTCTTGATCTTCTAGGCTGTCAGGTTTGATCGAGACGACATTGCTGCTCAACGGTGCGATCTCCAAGTCAGAAATAGATGTGGTTGTTTGCTCCAGCACAAAGCCGAATCATCCAGCCCAATTGAACGCAGGATAAAACTGTCCTGATGTTCGGCAGCTATAAATGGTCGCATAAGACAAAAAACAGATTCAAACACTTCGGATGGATGTCACCACACTGCTAGCTCATGAGCCTTGCCAGCTTATACACTGGCTAGCTGATTATGAGGTGCTAAAGATTTCTACAGCAATGATGCTAAAAGAAGCCGATAAAGAATGATGAGGCGTTTGCTGAAGTGCTAATTGCAGAACCGTTTCCAGCCTGGCGATGTTACGTTGGCTACAAGGCCTAAGCGACCCAAGAGGCTCAATAGCGGCTATTACGGTAGGAGAAGGATCATTGGTAACATGATGCAATTACAATGGATCAGTCGGCTCGGCGGCGATCCTCTTTTTCTTCACGGGCACGTCGCCATGAGGCCATATCAACCACACGCGGGTCATTGAGCATTGGCGCTTCAGGTACCGCATAAGGGGCAAATTCAATAAGCCCTAAGCGGTAACCAAACAGCACTACCTTACCTGCCAGACGCTGCTCGCCAGTAGCGGTAAATTCAAAATCATAAACGCGAGCAAACCGCTTGAAGCCTTTAGCATCCCGCATAAAAGAAAACCGGCGGAACGCTACATTCTCATCCAACAGCTCTACATCACGCTTGCGACAATGCTCTTTGGCCAAAGCGAGCGCACGTTCACGCAAACCATGGGAATGCCATAGCCAAGCGCAAGCTGAGGCCACCAGAAGAAATCCAAAAATGTTACCTAAGGTCAGCATGAATAATCACCTAAACCAAGCCGTCCCAAGCGCTTCAATACCAAGAAAGCCATTCAGCCCCTGCTAGCTTATTGCTTAGCCCCAACGCCCATTGAGGGTGCCTCAGGCTCATGTAGCAAACGTATGTTGTCACGCTCGCTCTTGTACAAGCTTAGCGGAGTAATTTCCTTTGCGCGCAAAGGCGCCTGCTGTTGATTCCACACGTAATAGAACACATTCAATGCCAACAGGAAAACGAAAAGCCATCGCATATTTATGAGTCCACAGGGCAAGCCAAGGCCAAACCGTCAAAGACCAGATCAGGCACAACACGCGAAGTGGGAATGACGTCTTTTACCAGCTCAGCGTCTCCCCCTGTAAGAAAGACAGCAAAATCAGCCCCTAGCAGCTCAAGGGCTAAATCATATTGCGTCCTCACAAATCCGCGGAGCATATACACGCATCCGCCCTCAACAGCATGCATCGTATTTCTTCCAGGCAGAGGATGCCCGTTGGTGGCCTCAAGTTCTGGGTTATAGCGAATTCGACGAGTATGCGTCTGCAATTCTCGACGCATGAGTGGAATCCCCGGACAGATGAAGCCACCCGCATGCTGCCCAGTCTGATCGACAAAGTCTGAAGTAACGGCGGTTCCCAGATCAATCACGACACATGCTTTGTTACCTGCCAGCTTAAAGCCGCCTAAAAGGGCAAGCCAACGATCCATCCCCAGTCGTTCGTAGTCTGAATATCCATTCTTTACACCAAGAAACGATGCTACGGGTTTTGCCTGCTGACATGAAAAACCAAACGTGCTGTCTAGCCGTTCAATTAAGCCTGTAGTTTCCAGATCGCTACGAACGCTGACAAGCCGACCATGGCTGAGGGAGAGGCTTTCATGAGATTCAAGCGTTACAAGCAACTCATCATCAGAATGAGCGATACCACTGGCAACAACGCCATCAATTTTAGATAGAACGCGCCATTTGATCAGGCTGTTGCCGCAGTCAAGCTCAAGAATCATTACGCAATCTCAAACTGAGCTCACCGCCATTAAAAGACTTTTCATAGCCATTAACATTTAATCTAAGTGATCCGTCCAATCCAACACCCAGCACCTTACCTTCGATTTGATTGGCACCGGCAGAAAGAATCACCTCTCGTCCCTGCCATAAATGATTGGCTTCCCACGAATCCTTCAATGCAGCAAAGCCATGTGACTGATGCAGTTTCAAACAATCACTTAACTCATGCAACACATTAGAAGCTAACTGGTTTCTATCAACGGGCCTACCGAGCGCCTCATATAAGGAAATCCATGGTTGATCGATATTGTCTGCATTTCTCATATTCACATTCAAGCCAATGCCGATAATTGCCGTACAGCTATCAGCAGGATCACCTGACAACTCGATGAGAATGCCAGATAGCTTGCGCCCAAACAGGAGAATGTCGTTAGGCCACTTCAAACCAGCATCAACTAAGCTCAGCTTTTTTAGTGCTGAAACAACCGCAAGCCCTACTACCAGACTCAGTCCTTCAAGTTGCTTGATACCACCATGAATGGTAACAGCTGCTGTCAGGTAGAGATTTTTTGCATATGGACTAACCCAGGCCCTTCCCCGACGCCCTCTGCCAGAGGTCTGGTGCTCAGCCAACAGCACGAAAGGCGCGTGGCCACGCTGCCCCATGACACGCCGCAGCGCCTCAGCATTCGTAGAGTCAATCGTATCCAGGATTTCTATTGGCCACTCATCAAAGTCTATCCGGCTATTTGCCAGCAGATTGAGAGGTTCAGCGAGACGGTACCCTTTTCCAGGTACTTTAAAAAAAGATAAACCTGTACGTTGCTCTATTCCTTGCAGCTGCTTCCAGACGGCACTACGGCTAACACCTAGAAGCGCCCCCAACTCTTCTCCGGAATGAAACTGACCATCAGCAAGGCATTCAAGTAGTAGGGAAACAGCCATATTTTTTATCCGCACAAAGCAAAACCCCCGGGCGGT
>NZ_DEYV01000031.1:0-10796 GCF_002364655.1 Pseudomonas sp. UBA3149 | reverse complement strand
CCACCACCCTGAACATCGGATGGGGCTTGATGATCTCGCCGGCGTTCTGAGCGATCACCAGAGGGCGACCTTCCAGAATGTCGTTAAGACCCGAGAGCTCCGAAGGGTCCATCATGTCGATTTCATTGATCAGGAGCACATGCCCATGCTTCATGCCCAGAGCCAGAGGCCCGTGCATGAACTGCATGGTGGGTGCTGCGCCAGGTGTCGCGCTCACAAGAGCGTGATGCCCGATCAGATCAGACAGCTCCATACGACCATGAGCTGTTACCTGCTGAACCGGCCAGTTGAGCCGACCCAGGATCTCGGTGATCCCACTGGTCTTGCCGGAGCCCGTAGGCCCGGTGACGTAGTAGGCATCGCCATCAGGCTGGTGCAGAAAAGCCCGAAACTCGGTTACAAATTCCTTGCGGAACACATAGGACGAGTTGATCTCGGGGATAAAAGGGTTGGAGGTATCTGCAAAGCCCATGATCGTCGCCGTGTCAGATACAGCGATGTTGAACGTGGACGCCAGCGGAAACTTAACCAGACCGTTGTTTGTTGCTTGCATGGTGAGACTCCAGAAAACGGGCACACCAGCTCCTTGGGGAGTCAGGTGACGCCCCGAGGGGTTGAAGGGAAACGCTAAAGGGTGGTGCTAAAAGAGATTTCTAATCTTGCATCGTTGGGAGGTATGCAGCCTCTTCTTTACTCACGGGGAGTAAAAAACCGGATCACGCAAAGGCACTGGAGGCCAGTACGCTTGGGCGATCAGGTTCACGAGATGCAGATGATGCAGAAAAGCCGCTGGGGCTTGGAGGGGTATCGTCTGATCTGCGCCCGAGGGGTGCAGACCAGAACGATACAAGGGATGACGTTACACAGAGATCAAAAGACCCCGGCGCAAGTAGGTAGGCTTCTCTAAGTGGTCCCAATCCATGCTCTCGTTGGAGAAGCAGGGCGTTGCGACAGCCTCTACAACATCAGCCGGAGCTGGCGCCGCAGGAGCCTTCACCTTACGAGTAAGCAGATGCTGGATCAAAGCCCAGCTTCTTTTACCAATAACACATGCCAGTTTACGACTGAGCTTACCCAGCCGTCGCAGTCCGAGGACGATGCCTTGTTCAAGTGTCTGGGTCAGCCAGACGCAGTACTTGACGAGCAAGTAAGCAATGGCAAAACCAACACCGCAAATCAAAACACAACCGCCAACGAACAATACGAGGTGAAATATTGAATACATGGTGAGTTTCCTTCAGTGAAGGGGGTACTCACCAGTGTCTGGGAGTGGTCCCCCAGATTGGGAATATTGCTGAAGCTTAAAGTGGTAGCAGCCACTATCAGTTCGCAGAGCGAGTGATAGATTTACCTTAGCGTATTTTTTGAAAGGCAAAAGCTGTGGTTGATACCCGCGCGGGCACGAACTTGAAGAAAGTTGGGAAAGTTGGGAAAGTTGAAGGCAATTTCAGCAGCGCAGCTCGAATCAATCCAGCCAGTCAGGCTATTTCAGTAATAAACAGGCATAAAAAAACCGCCCAGAGGGCGGTTTTTTGGTAGTGCTTACTAACCTAGAAAGTGCAGCACAACGATAGTCAGTATGGATGTGGTTCCAACTGAACCAACCACAGCAGCGATGTCTTGCCAGGTGATCCGGGAAGCCTTTTCGTAGCGGGCATTGCTCTCGGCTTCTTCCCTTCTGAGTTCTCTTTCAAGCTCTTCCTGCATCTCAAAAATGCTTTTCATGCTTCACGCCTCAGCAAGTAAAAGGCAAAAAAAAGCCCCTAAAAGGGGCTTTTTGTTTCAAGCATCAGGAATGACGTTCGCGAAGCACCTTGCGGGCTTCTGATTCAGAACGTTTCTGACACCACAAAGCGTACAAACCCGTACCCCCCATGGTAAAAAAGATAATCGCAAAGACTAATAGACCAGCTGCTGTTTGGCTCATCTCTCAGTCCTCCTTTGTTAGGTAAATGCCTAAAACCCATAGGCCTGCACCCAACAATGTAGCGCAGATAGACAGAACAGTCGAGGCACTCACAAAGACGCTGATGAGGCCTGCTGCTACAGCCGTCGTACCGATTTTCCGCAGATCTTCGGCAACAGCTTTAAACCGAACGGTGGTGATCATAGTGTCGCTCCTTAATCTCAGAGCGCACTTTTCCCCGGACAGGGCAGTGACGCCCCGAGGGGTTATTAAAAAACATCTAAAGGATGTTGCTAATTTTGCATTGTTAGGAGGTATGCAGCCTCTTTTCGCTCCACAAGGGAGTGAAACCGATCAACCAAAGGCACGGAGCGACAACTCGGACCCAGGGTATTTGGCGGATCGGTTTCAAGAGGAAAAGACAAACCCGGACGCATAAAAAAGCGCGGGCTGGTGGTGCGATAACGTTGAGCACAATGCTCACGTGGTACTGCTTAAAGGATGCTGAGGCTTAACGTGGTAGCTGCCACGTGAAAGCAAGAGTAGCGTATTTTTCAGCGTTGAACAGTCGTACTGCCTACCCGCGCGGGCACCAAAACAAACAAAGTTAAAAACTCTAGCAAGTACACTCAAGAACGTGCAGCACAGTGAGTGTTAGCACGGCGGTACCGGAAAGCGATCCGACGACCAGTGCAATCTCCTTCCAGCTTAATGTAGAAGCTCTTTCACACTGCTCGAGGAATTCAGCATGCTGTTTTTGCTGTTCTTCGCGCAGCTGGGCCAGATATATTTCGGACTCTTCTACGGTTCTCATACTTTGCGCTCCGGATTGGAATGGCTCTATTGAAAATACTTCAGAATCTCGCCGATGCAAGCGTGGCAAGGGGCGTTTGAGCGGACTTGCATCCAGGGGGTTCAGGGGTACGGTAGTAGTGAAACTACAGGTTCACCGCTTCACGAGGACTTCCACATGCAAGATCCCGCTATTTCGGTTCCAGGCCGATGGCCCACCACTGTTGAGGCAGCGGTCAAACATCTCCTGGCCATGCTCAGTGAAGAATCCAAGGCCACCGTTCGCAAACTGCCAGAAGAAGAGCTGATCCATTGCCACTATGGGTTGGGCATGGCCATCCGCAACGAATTCGGCCTCTGGAAGGGAAACAAGAAGCTGCTCAAGGCTGCCTGTCCAGCGGGAGGGCACCCTGACGATGCTTCGATGGCTATCATTCGGGCGCTATGGGTTTGGCTTCGTTCAAAGCAGGTCATAGAAGGCGTCTACCAGACCCTCCATTAACGTGTACGGAATGCAGGACAAGTCCAGGACCGCCGATCTGTCAAACCGAATTTTCGAAAATATTTGACCCCAAAACCCGTGGTTGGTACCCGCGCGGGTATCAACCACGAGGCTTTGGACGGCATTTCCTGTAGTACGGTGATCCTTGCACTAATCCACAGGGGTTGCCTTATGAACGATATGACCATTCCGCCCGGTTCAATACCCGAGCCATCAGGAAAAAAGACCATTCAGCTCACCCGCACGTCGGTTATGCCCAGCAGCTATTCCCGGCCCATACTGCGACGGTCAATTGAGGTTGCCTCTGACCACGCGCAAAAAATGTTTGAACGTACTTTCAGTCGCACCTCCTATTCGTGCTTTTCCATTGAAGTGATCCTGCAGATCATTGGAGAGGAAAAGTTAGTCGACAAGGCGCTTCTGACCATCAGTAAACTCATCAAGAACAGTGAAGATCTGATCGACAAGCAGATTGATCAGATTACCGAACTCAACAAGAAGCATGAGCTTGATGAGAATTCCGGCTACTCGAATCCGGCCATCTACCATGCAGACATTACGAGTCCTCTGGCCATGCAGTACGCCAAACTGCTGCTCAAGTTCGACCACATGGTCAAGATGATCGACGTCCTGTGGATGAATGGCTTTCTGGAGTCACGTCAGCGTACCAAAGCCCTGCATGACTGGCGCAACAATATCTCTCGCCTTTCCAGCCGCATCATCAGCATCGAGAAAAATGCCCGCATTGACGCTCACAAGCGGGGCAAGCAGGAGGAGGTAGACAAAACCGCTCCTGCGCGAGCAGATGAAAACGATGCCGCCGCCTCGTTGAACGAAGCAATGAACCCTCAGGACGGTATTGACGATGCGCTGCCGGGAGCCAGCGAGTCCAGTCCAGGGGACTTGAGAAAGAAAGGTGATCCCGATTCTGAGGACGACCTTACAGAGCCGGTGCCGGTTTAGGCGAGATCAATGAAGAGTGTCTATATTGAGCGGCTTAGGTCGCTCTTTTTTTAGCGCCAAAACTTGCTTGCAGGACATCTACTGGTAGTTTCAAGGGAACGGGGAGAACACGCCATGAACACATTCAAGATTGCATCTGTACTGCTGACCACGGCCATCATGACCGGATGCGCCAGCACTTCTTCAGAACCCACCGGCAGTTATGCCAGGCAGGTAGCAACCGCAGGCGGACTGCGTCTTGAGGATCATAAAGTACCCAGGGCCCAGTACGACGCAGCGTTGAGCTCTGTTACCGACGCCGGCCTCAATACAAGTGTTCTAGCCTCCTCCCATGGCTTCAACATGGGCGGTGGTGCTGCGCTTGGAGTAGGTTTGGCTGCGTGGCTGTTCAGCCCGGCAGCCCCGGAGCAGAAAAACGCAATTATTGCATTTGTTCCATCAAACCAAAGCTCCTCTGAAACTGTGAAGAAGGAATTTGCACTGTTGTTAGCAAAGGCTTACCAGCAGGCTTACAGAGATATGAATGGTTATACGCCGTCTGAGATCATTCATAATAATTTTCTTGGTGAGAGCTATATAGTGGCCGCCCAAGGTAAAGGCTGCGATCCGGATATGGATGAGCCAAACAGAGGATGTCAGTTTTCTGCCAATGTGGTTAAACCTACACAGATAAGATCGCCTGCGTTTCTGAATGTGAAAGGTGATGTCTATAGATTTGGGGCTAGAGAAAAAGCATTGAGTGACAGCGGGCTTTATGACGACGCCTTTGATAAGCGCACCTTTTTACTCAATGTCAGCAAACATCTCCCCGATTGGGCATATGTATATGCCGCGCCGGTACGTAAGGTCTCGCCACCTATGATCTTCCATAAAGGGGAAGTGCATTACTTCGTCGTGCCTGACGCTTGAGTGAGGCTCAGTCATGACAGTAAAGCCAGAAAGAGATGAGCTCCAGGAGGCGATCGAGGCGCTGGCCAAACTGCGAGTCAGAGGGCCGGCGCTGCTCAAGATCGAGCCGCAAACCGTATCGGTGGACCCTTATGATCCAGAGCTGCAAAAGAATCTGATTGCGCACCTTGGCACAAAGGCCAGACGGTTGATCAACTTTACCGTTGGCCAGTGCTACACCGAGCATGGCTTTCCGGTCTTTGTCGCTGCGAATCACCGAAAGTGCGTGTTTGGCCGTAAATCCCTCGCGCCTGATCAGATCATCTCGGTCGAGGTTATCGAGACGCTGACCGAAGAAGACAGGCAGCTGTTTCCTTGGGACGAGCTTCAGAGCAGGACGCTGTTCATGGTGGCGGTCAAATTGGTCACCGCCTACCGACCCGCGCTGTATCTGTATCTGAACCTCAACAAGCCGATCTCAAGGGATACAGGCATGTATCAGGATGCACTATCCAGAGCCCAGGCCTTGTGCGAAGCGATTCAGAGGTTCAGAGGTTCAGGGACCACACCTGAGATCAGGTAAGCAAAGGGGCCATTCGGCCCCTCTTTCATTATGGATATTAAAGTTTCAGTTCAGTCCCCCAGGAGCTGCCACCGCATCCGTTGCTCGCTTGGCCGCGCCCTTGAGGTCTACCTCATTTGTAGCCCGGACAGTACGGTCCACACTGTTTTCACGCAGCTGATCGGTGTTCAGGAGACTGCCCTGTCCTGTGAGCGTTTCCAGCGTGACGTTTTCGGTAGTCGGATAGAGGTTGTGCAGGTTCAGGAGATTGACCCACTCAGTAAGGTCAATGGTGTCCCAGTTGAGTTGGCCAATCTCATCGATTGTAAGCCCACCGCACTCCGGCTCCTCAGCGTCGCCCCAGTTCTTGCCGAGTTGAGGTCTGGCCTGCTCCTGAATGATGCGGGACAGCGGTGAGTTAAAGCAGCAATACGATTCGCGCTCCTCGATACAGAGTCCCGCTACCTTTGTCTTGCAGTACTTGCCGACCTTGTGGCAGTTGCCCAGCTCACGCTGAGCATTAAGCTCAAACTCCTCTTGCTCACATTCCCAGATCATTTCCATGATCACCATGGCAATGACATAGTACGTGTATACCGTCATTAGAAAGCCAAGAGCGCTAGCACCACCCTCAACAACTGCCTCAGCACTTCCCTTAGCTAGTTTATCGGTTGCTTGGCTCGCTGCGGCTCCCGCCGCACCAGTTCCCCCTTGCTCTGCAGCTTTGCCCATCGCGTTTTTAAACAAGGTGGTTAATTGGTTTTTAAGTTCTGTCTTTACGGTATCAATGGCCTTGTTCTTTAGACCAATGATGCCGTCGTAGAATGAGGTGAACGGCTTGGTGATGGGCTGGAAGGTATTGACCACGGGGTTACGCAAGGTGGCGTAGCTGCTCTGGATGGTGCCCAATGCACTTCCGCTTTCAATGCTCATGATTGCTGAGTCGATCTTGGGTACCGCCAGGACCAGTGCCAGATAATCGCCTACCGAGACGTTGGTTGGCTGCTCGCAGCAGTCCACCGATCCGCCGATGGCTTTCTTGCACTCACCCGGCTCGGCCTTGAAGATCTCGCACTCAACGTTTGTCGTGGCATCGGCCTCGGCACAGGCCAGATCCTCACCCATGAACTGTGCGGCCTGAAGCAGCGACGCCGCCTTGTCGAAGTCCTGACTGACCTCTCGCGTGATGCCAATGCACTCCGCGCCCATGCAGCTCACTGAGCGCTGGCAGGCCTCGGGATTATCCACGCAGCCCGGAAACGCCTCGGCCAGATCAATCTTGAGCTTGCACGCCACATTCGAGGTCGCCGCACCACAGTCATAGGTCTCGGTGAAGCGAATACACTCGCCGGTCTCGGTGGCCTCACTGCACACCGACTTCACCAGCCCGCACTGGGGATTGTCAGCCAGCGGGGTGCAGGTGTCCTCATAGCCGTCGATGGACTTACTGGCATCGATCGTGGCAGTCATGCTGCGGCACATGGGTGAAATACCTGAAAGCCCGGTGCTTGGGAAATCACTCTCGCACACCCTGACGCCGTTCTGGGTCATGCAGCCTGCTGAATCCAGCGCAGGTATCTCTGTGCAGCTGTAGGAGACATCGCTGTAGTACTTGGTTGTCTCCTTGGTACGCGCCAGGCAATCAGCCGGGTCCCAGCCATTGTCCTTTACCGCCTTGGTCGAGTCATAGTTGAGCCGGATACGCCCGTAGCCCTCACCTTCGCCGGTAACCGAGACGCGGATCTTGAAGCGCACCGTGGAGCCCGCCTTGACGTTCTTGAACAGGCTGGTGACATCAACCAGGGGATTGGCGGTCCAGCTGGTGTTCAGCTCACAGGCGCCAGCCGTCTCCGGTGGGAAGTTATTGTTGGGTCCCTGCCAGATGAGTTTTTCCTGACCGGCAGGCCCTACCCAGACCTGCATGTAGTCGTCCCATTTGGCGTATTCGAGCTGGGCACTGATCACCGCTTCGGGGTTGATCACCGTGACTTCGGTGTATTGCTCCTTGATCGAACAATTGCCGGACCAGTAGTTGTCACCCACCTCGCCGATCCACAGCTGCATGCAGCCTGCACCACAGGAGTTGAGGTTGGCAGGGCCTGCATGGTGCTCGATCACGCCTACGGTATAGTCATGGTCCGCCTCGCACTGGCCGTTGGGCATGTTGGGCCGGGTGCACTGCTGGAACTTGTTGGTGCTGGCGGTCGGGTCGGTGCCGTCATCGCAGTCGGGAAACAGTCCGTCCGCGCTATCGGTGGCCGTATACAGCTGGTTGGTCTGCTTCATCATGGGATCGTTGGTGAGATCCATCTTGCCCACCGCCCGTGCGCCCTGAACCACTTCAAAGGCCTGCCCCTGCAAGGACACCTCACCGCTGTCCTGCTCGGACCTGAGCGTACTCAGGGCTTCGGTGCCAGCCGAGTTCATCGCATCGCCGTCGTTGTAGAGCTGCTGAAGGTCGGTAGGGTCTGCGGCATGGGGGAAGTACTTGTTGACCTCATCGCCGGTACCGCCCGGAAACAGCTCATTGACGTTAAGGGAGGTGTTGGCGCCCGGTAGCGTGAGTGTGCCATCCTCGCTGTAGGTAGCTAGGTCAGAAGGATTAGGCGTGATCTCTTTGCCAAATTCCTGAGCGGCGTTTCCGACCGCTGCCATGTCTGCCGCCTGCGCATGCTTCTGGTCAATTGGCATCCACAGCATCAGGCCGGTCATGGCCAGCGCCGTCGTTCGATAGAGGAGCCCTGTTCTGTTCATTGTCTACCGCTCCCCTATTGAGTCATGCAGCAGTCTTTCCAGCGCCAGATCGTATAGATCGGGTCCTGTCCTTCGGCTGGAATGGTTCTGGCCTGTCCCCAGATCAGCGTGGACTCGCCGATCTTGTGGCCCTTCTTGGTTTCGGGCAGTGGATGCAGGATGGAAAGCTTGTACTGGCTCTTGGGAAGCGTTGGCGTAATCTCACCGCCACACATGGCGCCATCACCCATGGTCCCGTAGGCAAGCCCACGACGATGCAGAGCCGCCAGTACGCGCGCGCTCAGGAGGGAGCTGCCCTTGATCACGCCCCGATTACCCGGCACGCTGCCGACCAGCGGGTACAACGTGCCCCAGCTGCCCGCACACCAGAACATGCTTTCGATGGGATTGCCGGTAGCAGACGCCACGGCATCAGCGCTACAGGCGGTAGCCGCTACCGGGTTGGCTACGGCGGCCGCTTCAGGATTGGCAAAGAAAGCCAGCTCGGCGTTGTTCCAGGTCGGGTCCAGCTCGGACATGTACATCACGTCCAGGTCCATGTAGCCGTCGTTCTGGCACCAGCCCGAGGTAAAGAGATCCAGAATCACCAGCAGCGGAAAGGCGTAGTAGTGGTAGTGCATAAACATGCCGTCCTGCTTGCCGCCACTGCCATAGCCATGGGTGCCCTGAAAGGTGCGGTCAAAGGGAAAGCGCACGCCGTTAAGTACCGAGGAGCAGCCCGGTACGCGCTGAAACTCCACCAGACGCGCTGGCTCCCACATGCCAGAGCTGATTCCCGGACGCGGCACGTTGTTGGTGTCCCAGCACATGCAGGCCGACTTCTTGCTGGCGCCCTCGGGTACGCCACTGGTTTCGCCCGAGATGGAGACACCCGCCACACGTAGCGGAAACAAGCAATCCCAGCAGATGTCGGTAATCAGCTTGGGGCCAATCACATCACCGCTGTAGCAGCCCACCGCAGCATTGGCAGAGGAGGTCATACCTAGGCATAGGCTAAACGCGACTGCGCATAGGAAATGCCAAAAAGCGTGTCCAGAACGAGTAAAAATGGATGGGTTATGCGTTAAGCGGCATAAAAAGCGAGAGATTTGCATATTCATAATGCACTCCCGTCCTTTGCTGTCAGCTCCTTGACCACAAACACCTTGCCGTCACTGGTCACGATGCTGGGGGTATGCTCGATCTCGAAGCGCTCGATGATCTCCTTGGTCACCAGGTACACGGGCGCCTCGAAACGGTTGGAGAGGTCTGTATACCCTTTCCAGCCCTGCTCCTTGTCCATCTGGGTAGCCAGATAGGTCAGCTGCCGGATGTTTGGCTGTTTGGCCAGTTCAGGAAGAACACGGTCCAGGATCTTCATCTGGCTCGGTACCGATGGATCAAAGATCACCAGCGCCTGCGTAAAGGGCACCTGATCCAGTGGGTTGAGTACCGTACCGGCTTTCATCAGGACCTTGCCGTCAGCGCCAGTCAGATCCTGCAGCACGGTCACGCTGGGATCGATGGTGCGGGTGCGTGAGTGCGAAGCCGGTGGAATGTAGTTGAACTGCTGCTTTTGCCAGAACCGTCCGACGGCAGCCTGCTTTTTGGCTTCCCAGTCCACCGAGGCCACGCGCTCCTGCATCATCTCGATCAGGTCCTGCTCGGCAATCTCCATGACCGGCCCCCGGCGGCCCTGATCACCGGTCTGGCCCTCGGCAACCTGTTTTTCCAGCCACTCGGGTGAACTCAAGCCTTCTACCCGCGCCAGCTCATGCTTGTCGGTGAATTGGGTGTCAGTACCTTTTTCCACGGTGATCAGGGTGGGCACCTCAGCGACCTTGTAGTCCCGATACAGCGTGGGATCGATCACGAGGTTGGGCAGCGGATCGTATTCAGCGATCAGGTGCTGGTAGTGCTTCATTCCCTCGTCCAGCTTCATGCCTTCCGGTACGCCACGAAACACCAGCACCACGTCCTGACGCTCGGAGGCCATTTCGAAGACTTCCTTGAGTGCAGCCTTGCCCAGGGAGAGCGAGACAAACAGAAGCATGGAGTGATGGGCATAGGTCTCGTTCTTGCGCGCTTCCATTTTGGCCGCCCGTAGCGTGGGATCGGTTTCCTCCATTGATCGCACCAGCTCGGTCGCCTCCCCCATGACCTTGTCCATCGAAGAGTTCTTGAGCGTATTGAGGTCAATGGCTGCGCCAGCACCCTGCCTAATAGCTTTGCCCTGCTCCACAATGGCCTGATCCTCAGCAGTCAGCGCCGTGCTGCCCAGATGAGTACTGCCTACCACTGCGCTTCTTTCGGTGTCCTGCCGGGGCGTCAGGAAGGTGCGAAGGTCGCGCCCCTGCTCGATTTCCGGCGGCATGTTTGCAAGATCCGGAAGGTCAGCGCCAGAGGCGGCCTGGGCCGCCCCCAGCACTAGTGAAAGAGCCAGCATGGCC
>NZ_DEYV01000038.1:14413-26542 GCF_002364655.1 Pseudomonas sp. UBA3149 | reverse complement strand
CTACTTCAGACCTTCCCTAGTGTGCTGTTCGCGAAATAAATTTCTCCATGTTTGCACTACACTTCAGGTACCATTCCTACCTTGGAGAGTTTCTGGTGAGCGCTCTGGACATTACGCTTAGCCCCGAAGAGTTTGCCGAACTGAGCCGTCGCGTACGTTCCGCCACCATCAGTCAGCGCGATGGCCGTCGAGCCCGCATCATCTTGCTGGCAGCGCAAGGATCAACGCGAGAAGAAATCGTACGATTGACCGGTTTCTCTCGCCCTACGGTCACCGACTGGTGCCAACGTTTTCAGGCGCTCAGATTGGACGGCCTGCTCGACAAACCTGGCCGAGGACGCAAATCCCCTCTGCCTGCCGACACGATCCGCCGCGTACTCGAACAGGTCACTCAACCTCGTATCGGCGAGCCCCGCTGGAGCTGTCGAAGCATGGCCCGTGCCGCCGGCATATCATCGACCACCGTGCATAAACTGTGGGCGGCCAATGACTTGAAGCCTCATCTGACACGTACCTTCAAACTGTCGAACGACCCGCAGTTCGAGGAGAAATTCTGGGATGTCATCGGCCTGTATCTGGCGCCGCCAGACAAGGCGTTGGTGCTCTGCTGCGATGAGAAAAGTCAGGTGCAAGCCTTGGAGCGCACACAGCCTGGGCTGCCTCTGGGGATCGGTCATATCCAAACAAAATCCCATGATTACACTCGCCACGGCACGGTCACGCTGTTCGCAGCGCTGGATTATCTCCAGGGCAAACTGATCAGTAGCATCGAGCGCCAGCACCGCCATCAGGAGTGGTTGGCTTTCCTCAAGAAAATCGACAAGGAAACGCCCAAGCATCTCCAGCTGCATCTGATCGTGGATAACTATGCGACACACAAGCACGCAAAGGTGAAGGCTTGGCTGGCGAAACATCAGCGCTTCCATGTGCATTTCACGCCGACCTCCAGCTCGTGGATGAACATGGTCGAGCGGTTTTTCAGGGACATTACCGTGTTCTTGCGCGACGGTAGCTTCGGCTCCGTACGTGAGTTGGAAAGCTCGATTACCACCTTCCTGGCATTACGCAACGCCCGACCGATCCGGTACGTTTGGAACGCAAAGGGCGAGGAAATTTTGAACAAGATACGACGAGCACGCGAGGCGATGGAGACGCAGATGGAAGGGTAAGTTATTTCGAAAACATCACACTAGAGGTTTTACGTTGCATGTGTACGTTCCAATCAAGCTAAGGAGCCAAGCCGAAACCAGCCCTAAGGGTGGTGTTGCCAGCGTTAATTGATCTTAGAAACTCGCGCACAGTCTGTCTTATCAAGAGACTCGCCTTTAAATCGTAAATATGGCATGCCTAAGAAAGACGCGTGATTACATTTTTGTAAGCTTAAAGCGCATCAGAAAGCGCCCAAGAAATCGCCTGTGAGCATGTCAATCTCCAGGTGGAAGCTGCGCAATAGCTTTACCCTAAAAGGACTTTTGATTTTCATCCAAGGATCCGGTTGCAACGATGCTCATTGAAGTCGAAGATTGCTCAATGTACGGCTAATACCCGCAACCTCTAACCGCTGCCTTCCCATTATTATATTCCGGCGATTAATATTATTTTCATTTAGACCGCAGACTTGATAATAACCGCTTAAAAAAATGTGAGCTGTTAATACTGGTTTCACCGGTTCTTCCAACTAATGTTGCAAGTGCCAACACCATGGCAGCTACAACGTTTGTAGAAGCTGCCACAGTTCAGACAGCGGCATGGTCAAAATTGCATAAGGTTTCGCTTCAGCAATTAGCGTGAGCGTGCTTCGCTGAAGTTGCCTTTGAGGCTACCTCCTGAGATTGGTCCTTCTGGTCAGCCTGATAAGTAGCGATCGCTACTTGGCGAGCCTGCTCCATACGAGCAAAGGTACGGTCACCACCACCTTCTGCCATTGCATAGGAAGAGCTTGCTGCGATGGCGAGCAGTACAGGAAGAGATCTGAAAAGTTTCATTGCTTGTTACCTCGTTGAAAGACATGGAATACCCAGCGCCGCTCCAAGCAGAGTCTTGGGCTTTGGCTTGTGTCTAAGCTAACCGAGCGTTCCTGTCAGATCCCTGATCTAGACATTACGGTTTCGTCAGTAATGCAGACAAGCAGTGAGCACTTGCGAAGGCGCCGGATGCGTGTCTGGCGCCTTTCGTTCTAGAAAATAGGTCCCGTTTCCAGCCGGCAAAAAAAAGGCGCCATCGAGGCGCCGATAGGCCAAAGGAGCATGGAAAGGCCAAAAGAGCAGCATGTGTGGGAGCAACTGCTGAATAGACGTTAACGTTGTTAGCTGTCAGACAGATGATGCGGGCATTACGTTTCTGTAAGGTACTGGCTGCATGCCCAGACAATCGGCACACTGTTCTAAATGCTGGCGAGAGTACCTTTATGAAGCTTCTTGTTGCTGAAGACGAGCCGAAAACGGGCACCTACCTACAGCAGGGGCTCACGGAGGCGGGATTCACTGTCGACCGAGTAGAGAACGGGACTGATGCCGCTCAGCATGCGCTTAATGCGGCGTACGACCTGCTCATTTTAGATGTGATGATGCCTGGCATGGATGGGTGGCAGGTTTTACAGAAAGTCCACGCTGCCGGTAATGAGGTCCCCGTGCTCTTTCTCACTGCTAGAGACGGGGTTCAGGATCGAGTAAAGGGATTGGAGCTGGGCGCTGATGATTATCTCATCAAGCCGTTTGCCTTCTCCGAATTGCTAGCCAGGATTCGTACGTTGCTTCGCCGCGGCAACCATGCCCCCAACCAGACGATACTCAAGCTCCACGACCTTGAGATGGACTTGCTGAGACGTCGGGTTACGCGCTCGGGGAAACGCATAGACCTGACCGCAAAGGAATTCGCACTTCTTGAGCTATTGCTTAGGCGTCGCGGGGAAGTGCTCTCAAAGTCCCTCATCGCCTCCCAGGTATGGGACATGAATTTCGACAGCGATACCAATGTGATCGAGGTGGCGGTACGACGGCTGAGAGCAAAAATCGATGATGAGTTCGAACCTAAGCTCATACAAACCGCGCGTGGGATGGGCTATTTGATCGACGCGCCAGACCCCTAGAGCGAAATGCTCGGCATTCCACGCGATGGGCCAAGCTACCGGTACCTATGCGGTTAAGGCGAGCCACCGAGCAAGGAGCGGTGCCGAACCTCAGTTCTCCGAGCTGGATTTCTTCAGCTGTGGCACGAAGAAGATGGGTCTCTGCGGGGGAGCTATCAGAATATCACTGGATTTGATGCTAGTGCCCTTGCGACGCCTGGTCTTGCCATCCTTACCGACCGCCAGCAAATCACCGGTCGCAACAGCGATATCGAGCGCCTGCTTTACGCGAAACTCGTCAGCCATGGTGTAGTTGGTCAATCCGCTCATCAGGCCCAAAAAAGGTTGCCGTTCTACCTCGTAGACCTGTTTGGGCAAGAGCTCTGAAAGTTCTCCTCGGACGCGGTCATCGGTGGCATCGTCGAAGTGATGCTCATCCAACAGCAAATCGTGCTGACCTGTCACGGCGATATCCCGATTGGCGTCGTAACCGAAAAAGCTGGAAGGCGACAGCATATGGGAAAAGTTGTTGCCGTATTTCCAGTGGATCTTCTTCATCACATCGTTGGCGCGGTAGTTGTTCGACAGATGGATAAACCAATAGGCCATCGGGTTGCTGCCAGCAGGGCGGATGAAGAACACGGTCATGTACTGGGCACCGCTTTCCTGTTTGATCCCTTCAGACAGATGGCGTTGGATCAGGTACTGCCAATTGCGCGGCTGATGGGCCTTCAGCTCTTTCAGCATGCTCCATGGCACATGGTGATCCAGGCCGATATTGGCGATGGCCTTCCGATTCGCTTGGCGGTCAGCCAGGTACGTGACCAGAAAATCGACGTTGAAGGTCAGCAGCACCTCGGCATTGCTGAGGTGCTGGAAAATCCATTTGATCTTGGGGAACGGCACGTCGCCATAGCCGTACTGATCCAGCAGGAAGAGCACACGCTCACCCTTGCCGAAATGCTTGAGCTTTTGAGCGATGGTCGGCAATGCTTCTGTGAATTCAGCGCTATGCAGATGCACATCCTGGCCAAGCCGAGGAGCATGACCACGCGCGGCCAATACCGAATGCAAGCAGGCAATGTTCTCGGGCTTCACATCAACGAAATAGTGCTGGGAGCGGATGGGGCGCGGCTTGATGCGCTCCAGGTTGTTGCGGACCTCCGAAGCCTGAATCGCCTCCAGTGCAATCACGGGAGAGCCGAAGTGATTCCCACCTACGCCGTCATGGTAGATACCACCGCCACTGAAGCCATCGACGATCGACAAGCCCAGTTCTGGCATCAGTTGGTTGCGCATCAGCACGTCGATGTACGTCTGGATGTACTCATCGATGATTTGATGTTTGATCTTGCTGTGCGGATCGATGGTCGGGAAGGTCTGTGTGCCCCAATCCCAACGGTACTTCTCGTCATCCTTGGCCATGCCGTATTCCTTGTGCTGGTATCAGGCGAGGTTGAGCAGCGGGATTTCATCCCAGGTCTGGCCGTTCAACAGTCGACCGTTGGCTTTCTTCGAGCGTTTCACGCCATCGGCACCCCATCCGCCCCATTGCTTGAAGAAGAACGCTGAGCCAGAGGCGTCGCACTGGCGATGAATGTTGTCGACCCATTCTTGTTTCATCGGGCGGGCCTTGGGACCCGACTCACCGCCGACAATGACCCAGTGAATGTCGGTCAGGTCCAACTCACCCAAATCTTCTAGCAGCGGTTCAGCAGAGAGGAAGCGAATCGTGGCATCTACCTGGCGCAGGCAGTCGATCCTCGGCACACCATATTCGCGGTCCTCAACCGACACCCCCAGCCAGGCATTGACTGGAGGTGTCCGCTTACTGAAATACTCGGCTAGGCGCTCGGCACGCTTGGTGAGGATCTGGAAGGTGTGCTGGGAAGCCTTTCGAATCACCTCGAATACCTGGTCGATGTATTCGTCCGGTACATGCTCGTGGAATAGGTCAGACATTGAGTTGACGAAGTAAATGGTCGGTTTCTTGCGCTGTAGCGGCTCCTGCAACTTCTCCGGACGCAGGCTCAGGCGAAAGCCATTTTCATAACCCGGCGTTCCCATGGCCTGCAGCCGGTAGGCCATGTTTTCCGCATAGCAGTGTTTGCATCCGGGCGACACCTTGGTGCAACCCACGACGGGGTTCCAGGTCATTTCCGTCCATTCGATGCTGGTCTGCGCACTCATTTCACCGTCACTCCTGTCGTGCAGCGATGTTAGTGAGAAGCTGGCAGTTGCGTCAAAGTGCCAGTATTGAATTCAACAGCGGGCCTGACCGCCAGGCCACCAAATGAAACAGCGGGATCGATGTACCGCATGGCCGACTTGATGTCTTTCCAGCCTACATAGGTCATCAAGGCCTTGAGGTCCCATCCATTGGCCGTGGCCCACGTAGCGAAGCCGCGGCGCAAGGAGTGACTGGTATACAGTTCAGCCGGAATCCCGGCGCGTTGAAGAATCTGGCGCAGCAGGCTGATCAGGCTACCCGGGTGTAAAGCATCCTCGCTGAGATGCCCCCAGCGATCTAGACGACGGAACACGGCTCCTCGAACGATGCTTGCGACACTGATCCAGTTGAGATAGGCCTGTACCGGGCATAGTCGCTTGAGCGCCGGCGTGTAGTGCGTCGTACCGAGATTTTCTCGGTCGCCCTTGCTCTGCGGCAGGAACAGACGCATGCCTGCTCCTGCTTCGGCTTGAATATGCTCGACCTGCAGCCGGCAGAGCTCATCACTGCGAAAGCCTCGCCAGAAACCGATCAGCAGCAATGCCATGTCGCGCCGGCATCGCGCCAGGTTCGATAAATCGCCCCGCATCCGAGCTCGCTCTGACTCCTGATCCAGCCATTGAGCTGCCTGCTCCAAGTGCTGCAGCTGCATAGGTGCGGCTTGCTTGACCTGTGCCGGATGCAGGGTGCGGATGCCCTTGAGTACCTGACGCACCGTCGGAGTCTTCGTTGGGTCGGGAAAGCCTTGGGTGATGTGCCATTGAGCGAGAGCAGCTAAACGTTGCTTCAACGTGTTCACGCTCAGCGTATCTGCATAGTCCACCAAGTAGCGGACAACGCTATCGCCTGTTGCGGGCAGAAAACCGCCCCACGACACTTCGAAGTGCTCGATGGCCGACTGATAGCAGCGGCGGGTGTTTTCCCGCGTACCGGCTTGTAGGTAGCGCCCGACCTCTTTCATCGCCTGAGATGCCCTTTATGTACTGCAAAACGGCCACTGAACGACCGTTTGTGCCATTCATATTGAATAATGCGTCATTATTTTATCTGAATTTAACTATAACACCTCGCTTTACAACGGCAAGTTTTAGTACGTAAATACGTGGTATGTAAAACGATACGAAATCGTAGGAGCAGCCATGGCCCGCGGCGGCATTAATAAAGCACTGGTTCGGAAGGCCCGCCAAACCATCTTGGCGCGAGGCGAGAATCCCAGCATCGATGCGGTGCGGGTCGAGCTCGGTAATACCGGCTCGAAAACCACCATTCATCGCTACTTGAAAGAGCTCGAAGATGCTGAGCGCGGCCGGGACGCGGCCTCGATCCCGCTCAGCGAGCAGCTGGCCAATCTGGTGTCCCAGTTGGCAGATCAGCTAACGGAAGAGGCTCAGGCCGACGTGGCCCAGGAGCGGGAGCAATTGGCACGCGAACGGCTCGATTTTCAGAACCAGGCTCGGCTGGCCGAAAGCCGAACCCAGCAGTTGGAAAGTCAGTGCAGCGGGCTTACGGAACAGCTCCAGGCTGCCCAGCACGCGTTACAGCAGGAGCAGCAGCACCGCCAACAGAGCGAGATCGAGAACGCCCGTCTGTTGCAGGCCAACCGCGACCTGGAGGAGCGCCTAAAGGACCGCGATGGACAGATTCGCTCGCTGGAGGAAAAACATCAGCACGCCCGTGATGCCCTGGAGCACTATCGCCAGGCCGCCAAGGAGCAGCGTGAGCAGGAGCAGCGCCGGCACGAGTCTCAGGTGCAACAGCTGCAACTGGAGCTGCGGCAGTTACAGCAGACCCTGATCGTCAAACAGGATGAGCTGACCCAGCTCAACCGCGACAACGCACGGCTGCTCGCCGAGGCGCGGCAGTTACATAAGGATCAACATGCGCAGCAGCAGCTTCTCACTCAGAAGGCTCAGGCCTTAGAGGTCGCTCAGCGCTCGCTGACCGGAATGGAGCGTACGAATGATGCCTTGGAGCAACGCTGTAACACTTTGCAGGCCGAAGTAGCCCGGCTTGGTGAAAGGGCCGAGGTTCAGGCACAAAAAGCGCAGTCCTTACAGGAGCGTTTGTCCGAAGCTCTCTTACAACTGAAGCTGATTGAGCATTCACCGCCTGCCAACGGCGGTGCGGATAGCCATGAACCGTTACCGGGGCCAGAAGCAGACACGCCTTAACTTGGGCGGGGCGCCAAATGAGCAACGCCGCCGACGGACTGGATTTGTCAGGGTCGCATCGTCGTGAATGAGATGCTACGAACCGGTCTTTGGCCGGCATACTCAACCTTCGGCCCAAAAATCATCCTTGCGCACCAAACCGAACTCATCCTGATTGGTGTCAAGCTCATCATCAAACATGGTGTTAACCATTCGCTCCCGACGCAGCATGGCCAGCGTTCGGAAAAAGCAGGGCTCGCAGAGGTGAACCTCATAACGCTCACCATCATGCTTGGAACCATAGCCCCAACACGCTTGAAGAACGCCAAACTGCTGGCCATAGCCCTCAATACTTGTGCTTTGGCAACAAGCGTCACAGGTAACGTCTGAAGTCGTTTCCGTTGGCTGCATTGCAACGTGCCGCATGATCATCACCTCCGAGGAGAGGAAAGTTTACAGCTGCCATCGAGCCCACATTCGAGACCGGAAATGGAAGGTGTCGCGAAGGCCGCCTCGAACCATCACTGGGGAGAAGGATATCTTGAGATTAATTGAAGGTGGGCGAACATGCGCAAGCATGTGAGAGCAACACAAAGCCTAGAAATCAAACATTTATGGTTTGACTGTTTTAATTTCTCCGTTATCTCGTCATGCTTCCATAAAAATCCCCATCATGGAAAATGCCTGATAAATCAATCAGGTAGGAGGGATGCGAGTGAATTTTCCCGTTATCTCGGCATGGCCCCTCATAGGGATAGGGCTGATCTATCTGTTTGAATCCCAGTACAAACTGCGATCGGAGGAGACTGAAATCGCTGTCGCATCACGTCAGCGCCAGCGCAAGCAGGCGCGGGTTGTCGCGCTTCTCAAAAAGCACGGTGCGATCCCTGAGTCTGCCATTCTTGAGACAGCATGGGTGCGCGTCTCGATCAATAGCCGCACAGGAGAGATCAGGGGAGCAATCCTTCAGGGGCATTTCAAAGACAGGAATATTGAACAACTCAGCCTGCAGGAGATTGAAGTTCTCACCGAGCATGCTCCTGATGCTGATACCAGGAGCCTTCTTGAAGCCTACCTTTCCTTTCGCATAGCGCAAACTAGCGCCAACGAGGAGTCACAGCATGTCGATTAAGGACACTATTGCCAAAATGGATGAAAAGGTTGTAGCTGAATTGATGGAAGCTGCCCAGCTAGCGCTTAACGATGATGAGACCTGCAAGCGGGTAGCTGAAGATATGCAGGTACCCTTCTGGCGCATACAGGCATTGGCCTATGTAGCAATCGAGGTATCAGGAAGCTCCGGCAATGACATCGAGATCATGACGCAACGTCAGTTGAAGATATTTGCAAAAAGCATATCTCCCTGAGCCTATAACCTAATGGCAGCTTATGACCGCGCCAAGAATCAGCATATCAGTTGAATTAGGCGTCTGGCAGCTCGTTACGTTAAGTACGGACTGCAGGCCGCCAGAATCTAAGTCCAGTAATTTCTGACGCTATTTGATCCAAGAACTGAATAGGGGCGTGCTCTATAAACTCTGCCAAAAGCCAGTTCGCTTTTCCGTCAAGGTGACTTTGAAGGCCTTTAGGATCATATCGAGCGAGTTCGCTAAGACGATGCATTGTTGCGAACATGATTGACAAAGGGTGCCTGCCACTTAAAGTATTCTGCGAATTCGCTCTTCGCACGTACCAAAGATCGCGGTTCCCAGAAATGGGTACTATTACCCGCCTTGTGGTGCTGTGATAGTTTTGCAGACGATCTAAAGCCTTCTTTTTACCTTCACTATCGACCCTGCCTGTATACCACCTGAATCGCTTAATTCTCCGTATATAGGTGAACCCATCATCGCCCTCGAACCACTCCAGTGAAGCTGGTAGATTCGAAAGCTTTCTTCCATCGGCATATCTATTGACTACAGTGGCTTGGAACCAGGCCTCGGAGGAGTTCTGCTTATGTACGTAGCATGCAGATTCTAATGGGATAAAGAGATCAGGCATCGACGTGTATGTATGCAGGAACGCTCGATGTACAAATGGGAGGTTCCATAAAAGCGTTTTTAAGCTATACCGATGCTCTGTTGCACTCTCACCGAGATATAAGCACAGAGCAGGCAAAACGCCGCCTGCCTTGAAAAAGACTGTTTCGTTTTCAAGTGATGACTTGGCGCTCTCTGGCCTGTTGCCTGATACACCATGGACATCAGCGTGTGGCGCGCCTCTAACTTTCAATAGAGCTTTGGTTGCATTCAGAAAAGAGTAGTAAAGGGTTAGCGGCGCGGCCTCTACGCTTAAATGCGATGAAGCTTCTGCAAACCTGTGTGCTTGCCGCCAGAAAGGTAACGCCTCTTTATGACCTTTGCGCTGTAGCCACAGCTCTACAAATAGCCAAGGGTTGTTGCTCAAAACACTTTCTGTTTGAAAGTCGACGTTGATTATAGATTTGTGCATCCATACTCGTTCAGTGCCGAGCTTTATATGGTTACCTTTCACCGAGCCCTCCGCTCCTTTCAGACAGACGTTTTTGATACTGAGAAACAGCTTGGACCAGGCCTATAGTATTTGATAGTTGATCCCACCCAGTCGATACGTCGAAGGGACCGCAGACATAGTATCTGTTATCTGTTGTGGCTGCCCTTTCGCTGGTATGTACAAGCCTTTCCCGGCCAGGGCCTCTTGCCGAGCCTTTTCATCGCTGCGCCTTGACCTGCGGGCCTGCCGATTGAAGTCCTTGAGCGGTGTAACCGTAATGACATTCTCGCCAGCTACTACAAAGACGGGTAGGTTAGCCTTGATCATGGCATCCCAGCGCTCGCCCTTGGGTTTGAACCAGAGCGTGCAGCGTGGGTGGGGCGTGACGGTCTTGTGGTGTATCAGGACGGCGCTTTCGGCCAGATGCGCGATGCTGCGAAGTTCGATGAATTCTGGGGTCTGTTCCAGCGGGACTTGCTGCAGGTCAGCGCGTCGCTGGGCCTTGTCTGCTAGATCCTCACGGATGCGCCCCACCGTGATCCGCTCGGTCCCTCCGGTATGCCCAGCCCAGTTAAAGGAGATCCGTCGGGGACCGCCATCAAAGGCGTGCAGGGTACGCAGGAGCTGGTAGGTATTGATATCGTGGCCCAGGGCTCGACGTAAAACACTAGAGCGCATCATAGGGGCAAGGCCCTGTGCCAGTCGTTCAGCCTCAAGTGCCTCCTGTACGCGCTGTTTGCAGGCATTGATTCCTAACACCTGATCCAAAACGGACCGGTCCAGGCGAAAGTAGCCGGGCAGCCGTATCACGGTGCCTGGCGCCTGACCGGCATCGAGTCTAAAGGAGCTGATCGCACGCACGGCCATGTTAATCGCTTCGCGGCCTGACAGGTGCTCAACTTCTACCACATCAAGGGTCTTGTGTTCGGTTAGTACCGGCAAGGTCCAGACATGGCCATCGACGACATAGCTGGGCCACTCTTCATTAAAGGAGATAACCCGTCGATTCAATTCACGGTAGGCATCTACCAGAGCTTCGTACATGGCTCACCTTATCGAATAATATTTATACCACCACTGATTATCCTTATCCCTCCTATCACACCCATTGACCCTCCTTTACACCCCCTCCCCTTTCCTCTTTTTTCCCTTCCCTTTTCCTTTCTTTTCCCTTCAAGAGAGCGGGCGGATGAGGAGGAGCAGGTTCAATGTATAGAATGTACATCGTGGTGGTATAACGATATCACGGCTCTATTGCGTTGGAGGGCTGAGTTTACTCTAGGTGGAAAGCGACATAACTTCGTGGTTGGTACCCGCGCGGGCACTTTGTGCTAAATAAGAGATTTTAGTTACGCAGCGACTGACCCTAGGCATGTCACATGCCGACGATAACTCTGTTTCACGTAACGTCCGCTGAAAGAGCTATCAACATCATAATCTCACAGAGATTCTTACTCGAAGACTGCAAAGGACAACATCTCATGGGTCTATCATCAAACAAGCGTATCGTACTTTCTCAGGACCTACGCAAAGTGGGTGTAGCGGGCATTTCCATTGGCATCATCAGTCCGTTGTTTGCAAGCCAGCTTGCTGAAGTCGGTCTTGGCTCGTATTGGCTTTCGGGCCTGGCGCTGACAATAGGGCTGGTAGCGTGGATAGCAGGGTTAGTGCTCACGCCTTCTGTGAAAGAGGCCTGAACAGGACTGTTAAAGCTTCTGGCATACGCGCCGATAACCTTAATATCCACGAGGTCTCGTGCGAATGGTTCGGTACATCGTTCAGAGAATCTTTAGCCCCTTACTAGGGGCTTTTTTTTGCCTGCCCGCAACGGGCTATTTGTCAGCGTCGCCGTTGGTTTGGGCCATCAGCTCTAGGACATCCTCAGGCAGCGTCATCACAAATATTTTTATGTGCCGCAACGGTGAGCGGCTGTTCATGATGTCGTACATATGCTGACGATGGCGCCGGGGCAGTACCTTCGAAAACCGCTTTGCAGCATCTGCCACTGCCTTGTCTGTTCCGTGGAGTTCGGCTACCAGCGCCAGCGCCACGATCGCATCATAAAAACGCATCAAGTTTCCTTTCACAATTGTTGCCCAGGCAATTCTACCCGGTTCTACCTTCCCATTTCGCATGACCGCCCCGACGAGTTACGGCTCGTCAAGACGATTTTTAGGAATTATTTGATACCAAACCTCGTGGTTGGTACC
>NZ_DEYV01000038.1:0-14374 GCF_002364655.1 Pseudomonas sp. UBA3149 | reverse complement strand
GCGCGGGTATCAACCACGAGGATAGATACCTTCATACCTAAGATAAACTAGGTAGTCCTAGCCCTTGGTAAACCAACCCTCCATAACTTGAGTTCACACGCAGTTAAAGCGCTCTCGATAAGCCCGAGCGGCTATAAAGTCTGGTTTGGGTTTAGTAGTTGGATTTTTTATTAATTGGTAAGCAAATGAAGTAGTATCTATACTTTACTTAACAATACCGTTCTGTCTATCATCAGTCGTCTTAATTCAACCAATCATACAACGGTGGGTCGGCATGAGAGATGTCACAAAAGAGCCTCTTTCCTCGATAGTCCTAGGTGTAGAGAACGCAGCTCAGTTATTTGCCAAGTTTTCTGCTGAAGGCAATGAGGAACTGGAGTCTCTTCGTACCTCAATCATTAGTCCCGATGAGCAAAAACAGGCTCGTATCTGGTCTATTACCGAAGCCGCCAAACTGATTGGTCGTCATCCTAACAGCCTGCGATTAAATCAGGACGTGCGTCAGAAAGATGCCCGGGGGGCATGGGTTTACTCGCTGGATGACATCAACTACTTTCGCGAAAAATATGGCACTCGCTACAAGCGGCCCGCTGGATCTCAAGCGGCCATCCTCGCGGTCAGCAATTTCAAAGGCGGAGTTGCTAAAACGACCACAACGGTGCATTTGGCACAGAAAGCCGCAATTGATGGCTTACGCGTTCTGGTAGTAGACCTCGATCCGCAGGCCTCCACGACGTTTAATCTTGGCCCGTTGATCCCGGATATGGAGCTGGGTCCTGACGACATCATTAATAATGCGATGACCAAGGATCCGCAGCTTATCAAGTCTGTGATTTGTGATTCTTACTTCCCTGGCATCCGCCTCGTCCCGTCCAATCTTCATCTCCAATCGTTAGAGTTTCTCTACACGGACCGTGAAAATGAAGACAGGCTTGGTGTCCCAGCTGAGCGACTCTCAAGAGCGCTTGAAGTGGTACGGGAGGATTACGACATCATCCTGCTTGATTGCGGCCCGAATATGGGCGCAGCTTCCTTAAACGCGATGGCTGCATGCAATGCCGTACTTATTCCGATACCGCCCAGTACTTACGACCACGCCTCCTTCGTAATGCTATCAACCACATTGACGTCTCTATTCGCCTCACTAGAAAAGAGTCTTGATTATCTTCGCATCGTTATTACCAAGCATCCCGGTAACAAAGGCTCCGCGCTTGTTGAGAATCGCATTCGTAAGCTCTACGGCGAGTACGTACTGAATAATGTCGTGAGCATGACGGCTGAAATTGAGAAGGCGAGTGCAGAAATGTCCTCTGTTTACGACCAGGTAAAAGGCAAGAACAACCGTCGCCAGTATCAGAGAGCCATAGACATCATAGACGCCGTAAACAACGAAATTATCGATGATCTCAAACTTCTCTGGAATAGACAGGCCGAAGCGGCCAAGGGAGTTGAGTGATGACTGATCACCCAATACCTGGAATTGCGGGATATTTTATCAATGACCTGAACCGCAAACGTGAGGAAAAGCGTGCTGCTGCGCAAGGCCGTATAAAGAAGCCCTACGTAGACACCCAACCTGCTGACACGTCGGCGGAGCAGATTCCGGTAGAACCAGTATC
Organism: Pseudomonas sp. UBA3149; assembly: GCF_002364655.1. NCBI lineage: Bacteria > Pseudomonadati > Pseudomonadota > Gammaproteobacteria > Pseudomonadales > Pseudomonadaceae > Pseudomonas > Pseudomonas sp. UBA3149. The sequence continues at coordinate 12,755 of NZ_DEYV01000038.1, read as the reverse complement.
AGCCAAGGAAGAACCTGCCCCGTACACTTCTGCGCCAACTGCTGCAGAGTTTTTCGAGGAAGAGGTAAGGAAGGCAGCGCCCTCCCCTTCAGCGCAAGTTTCGGCTGAACCCACCAAAGACAAATCATCCAGACAGGCTGCCAACGAAGACACTATCGTTGAGCTCGACACTGGGCTTATTGACGAGTGGGAACTGAACGACCGGCCTGTAGATGAGTTTGGTGACATAAGTGACCTGACCTTGCGCATCAACCAGCATGGTCAAATCGTCCCCATTCTTGTACGGCCTAAAAAAGGTGGCCGATACGAGCTTATCTATGGACGGCGGCGGTGGACAGCCTGTAAGGAGTTAGGGCTAAAAGTTAAAGCATTCGTTCGCAAGCTCACTGATCAAGGTGCCTATCAGGCCATGGTCAATGAAAATGCCGGACGTGAAGATATATCCAGCTGGGCGCGTGCATTGAGCTACAAGAAAGCTCTGGATATGGGTGTTTACCCTAGCCAAGCAGCCCTCGCCGCTCATCTAGGGCTTAACAAGGCCACTCTTTCAAACATCATGATCTACAACCGTATCCCAGATGAGATCGCCTCGGCAGTAGGCTCATTTGCAAAAGTAGGGATAGGAACGGTCAAGGCGATTCTTAGCCTTGCAGAAGACAAGGCCAATATCGAACACATTGTTGCCAACGCCGCACTGATTCAAAGCGGCAAAATGGCAGACAAGGCTTTGACACGAACTGTTGAGGCTGCACGCACCTCAAGTCCCTGCCCTAGCGGTACCAAATCTGTTCTTGATGCCTCCGGCAATAAACTATTTTCCATGCGCCGAACAGAACGCGGCGTCTGGAGTGTCACGTTAGCGAAAGACCTTACCCGAGACCTTTCAGAAGAAGAAGTTGAGGCCCGACTGAAGGCTGCCTTTAAATGCGAATGATTATCAACAATATAAGTTGTAGGCCTACAACCTCTTTGTTTGCGAAGAGTAGTAGGCCTTTTTCTTTAATTACGGATCAGGGTTGTAGGCCTACAACCACAGCTACTGATTCAGGTTGTAGGCCTACAACCTTTGATGAACATCGAATAGCAGGCTCACCCAAACGACCGTCCAGCGCCCCGCCAGGTAAACCAATACCACCTGGTCCGGGGCTAGAAAAGTCCTCCCCCAGAACCCGCCAACAGGCGGGTTTTTTTATGCCCGGAGAAAAGTCCATGACCCTCGCTGCTACGTCTACAGCTATAGACGCTTTGTTAAAAGACAAGGAATTTAGGCTATTAAGTGCTCCTCTTATGCGCCATGTAAGCAGTACGTCTACGTTAAGTGATGGAGCAAAGGTTTTATGGTTTTCGCTCTGGGAGCTGTGCGCTTTAGAGACCGAGCGTAAACGTAAACTGACGTTAGGTTTTTTGGCTAAAAGGCTTGGTAAGTCAGTTGACTCTGTAAGACGTTACGTCAACCAGCTTCAAAGAAATGGCTATCTAGTAATTGATGAGCAATATGACGTAAACCAAAGACAGCTACCTTCCATCTATAGAGCTACTGCTCCAGCACAGGTCGTCGCGCTTATTACAAAAGAGATACCCGATCGAAAAGGTATACGTCGTGATCAAACAAGTGAATCTAAATCAAGTGACGTGGCTATAGGTGATGGGTACGTAGACAGCAGTATTATAGAAAACCCTATTCAGGTTAATGCCGTAGACGTTGGTAAAAATAATGACTGCGAACAAGTAGATCAATTACATGGCGACGACGTTAAGATTTCAGGATCAACAGTAATACGACCATGCGTCGACGTTGCGTCGACTACAGTTGAAGAAAAGGGGGATTTATCTGCCCGCGATTGCAAACTAGCCCAGCGGCTCAATGCTATTCGATCGCGAGCCAGACACCCTCATATCTCCCAAAAACAGGCAGTGAGTAAGTCTGAAGTCAATGGGTATAAACCTGAGGTGCAAAACCGAGTCGTTACACCACCGGATAGCGAAGTCTGCGCGCACAGCAGTAAAGCGGAAGAGGGTGGCAAGCCTGCACTTGATGGGGATAGCAGATTTGCGAGCCAAGAAAGTATTCCGAAGGAAGACAATAACAAAACAACAAGCGAGCCCGGGGGGCTTCGGTTCTGGATCTATCGGCAAATCAAGCAGCGAAAGGCATTCAACTCAGATCCTTGGCGATATGTAGATGAAATTGCCGTAGCGATAGAGAAAGGGAGTCTTGCCAAATTCAATTTGGCCAAAGCCATGAACATCGCCTTGAAGCTCATACGCGAGGGACGCTGGACAGCGCCCCGTTTTGTTGTTTGATGAAGCTATATCATTGATTTTGAAGCGAAGATCAAACTCTATGACCCTCATAAACGGCAACGTTTTCAAAACCTCTGGTCTACTAGCCATTGGTGAGACATCGGGTATGGATTGCCACTTCAGAATCGTCTGGCACTATGCTCGGAATATCAAAGCCAAGGAAATAGGGGAGATGGCGCATGTCTGACGATCAGCGTTCAACCTACGAGCAGAATCTGTCCTTCATCAAAGCCAATGTAGAGCGCCTGCAGCGCGGTGAGGTCTCCATCGACGAGTTGGAAACCCTGACCGCCCAGATGAACCAGGCCTTCAAGTTCTGCGAAGATCGACTGACCAGGACACGGCTTGCTGTAGCCGAGACGATGAAGCAGTCTGCGCCTGCCGCCGAGTGCTGACATGAACGCGCCAGCACCAGCGGTGCATATCTCGCTACACAGCTATCTCAAGCAGATCGAAGGGGTGATCAAACGCTCCTTTGCCGAGCATATCTGGGTTGTGGCTGAGCTGAGCGAATTCAATGTCCGCAATGGTGGTACGTGCTGGTTTACTCTGATCGAGAGCGCTGATGGCAAGGAAATCGCCAAGTGTTCGGCTGTGATGTTTGGCAGTGTCTCGAATGTGCAGCTAAGAGCCTTTGAACAGGTTACGGGATCAAAACCGCAGCCCGGCATGAAAGTGATGCTCAAGGTCTGCGCGACCCTGCATCCCCAGTATGGCTTCCAGCTCCAGGTCTATGGCATTGACCCGAACTACACACTGGGTGAAATGCACGCCAAGGTCGAGCAGATACTGGCGCGGTTAAAGGAAGAGGGCATCCATGATCGGCAAAAGGCGCTCGCAGCGCCAGCAGGCTTCTGGCGTATAGCGGTTGTCTCGCCTGATCAAGCCGCAGGGCTTGGTGACTTCCGGCGCGAAGCGGATCTGCTCGAGCGCCATGGCCTCGTAAGCTTTCACTACTACACCGCCACATTCCAGGGCGAGAAGGCTCCTGAGTCGATCAAGCAGGCCTTTCTCCAGCTCTACGAAGCACATGGCAAGGCACCCTATGACGTGGTGTGTCTGATCCGGGGAGGAGGGGCCAAGGCCGATATGGCATGGCTCAACCACTATGGGCTGGCCAAGCTGATCTGCCGCTTGCCTATCCCGGTCTTTACCGGCATCGGCCATGAGCGCGACGAGACGGTACTTGATCTGGTAGCGCATACCCGTTTCGATACGCCGTCCAAGGTCATTGGATCGATCCTGCGCCATCTCCAGCTGGAGTCCGAGGAGCTTGGTAGAAGCATTGAGCTGGCCAGGCAGCTGATCGACCAGACCCTAAGCCGGGAAGAGACCTGTCTCGTGAGCCTGCACGGGCAGTATCAGAACCTCTCCCAGCAAAAGCTAAGCAACGAGACCCTCACACTGGCTGAGCTAAGCCACTGTTACCGCCGAGGCGTGGATGACTGCCTGAACCGGCACGAGAGACAAGTGACCCTCTGGCAGGCCCAGGCGCAGTCAATGGTGCGTGAGTCACTGCAAAGCGCCAGCGATCGTCTGCACAACTATCAGGAGCGGTATCTAGCAGAGCTTCCGTCTCTCGTAGCAGAGGAAGAGCAATGTCTAGGTAATTTCCTGACGCAGTATACCTATCTGGCAGAGCGCAAGGCTGCTGATGCGGCGCAGGAACTCATGCAGGCCAGGCAAGCCTTGTCCTTGCAGCTGGACGCCCGACTGGCTGAGGAACAGCGCTGTGTTGATTCGCTGGCTGGTCAGTACCAGCTGGCAGCGCAGGGCGGTCTTCAGCAAGAGGAAGCCTCGCTGCAACGCTACAAGGATCTTTATGCGGTGCTTGATCCAAGAGCGATCATGGCCAAGGGATTTGCGCTGGTTAGGCGGGAGGATAGTCGGAGTGTGAGATCAGCTCGCGAGATAAAGCCCGGAGATAATCTGAGCATCAATTTCTTTGATGGTGAAGTACAGGCAGTAGCTCCATGATCAACTACGTTAAACATAACCCTATTCAAGGCGCTAAAAACCATAAAGAATGATAAGCATGGCTGCTAAAAAGTCTCCAACCGAATACCAGCTGTGTGCAGCATTTCAAGTAGAGATTATAACTCACTATGCCAGCTTTTCATTTTATTGATATTCATGAGTTTGGCCGTGTCACACGTGACCGTGAACCAAACTTTTGCCCTCATTGTGCTCACCGGATTGCTCCCGAAGAACTAGAGTGGAACGTAGCCTATGCCGAGAGTTATTCAGAGGCAGAGTTAGAATGCACCTGTAGATGCACAAACCAAGACTGTCGGCGACTCTTTATAGCGACATATCGGCTTGAAATTAAGACCGCTGCTAATGATTTGGAAAAATTAGCTCAATACTCAGGCAATCAAAGAGCGATTTTCAAACTGGACTCCAGCTATCCACGCTATATTCCCAAAACTACTTTTTCAGCTGAAGTCGCTGAGCTATCACCCCAGTTTGTTGAGATTTATCAGCAAGCTGAGACTGCAGAAGCGCTGGGCTTACAACAGGTGTGCGGATTAGGCTACCGAAAGGCTGTCGAGTTTCTAGTGAAGGATTTTTGTATATCCCAGGTACAAGAGGGGGAGCGCCAGTCCATTCTGTCAGCCCCTCTAATGCAATGTATTTCTAGATTTATTGATGATAACAGAGTCAAAACGGTTGCAACTCGTGCTGCTTGGCTGGGTAATGACGAAGCCCATTATGTAAGGAAGTGGGTTGGTAGAGATGTTTCAGATCTTAGAATGTTAATCCGTCTACTCTGTAATTGGATTGAAAGTACATTGCTTACCTCTCGTTATGAGGATGAGATGCCTTCAAATAGATAGCCCCTATGGCGTGATTTCTTTTCTCTGCTACTTGCACCGAGAGCAGTCATGGATGACTTACCAAGCCGCTTGACCAGGCAGGCAAGAAAAAACGAGATCCCGTTTGGCCTCAAGGACGGTAACCTTCTGCATGTTACTGATGTCCCCAATGGCAAGGATTGTGGCTGTATCTGCCCAGGATGCAAGGCTCCGTTGGTTGCCGTCAATAACGTACGAAAGCGTATCCCGCACTTCAGGCATCTCTCTGGTTCGGCCTGCATAACTGGTTATGAGAGTGCTATCCATCTGGCAGGTAAAGACGCACTGCTTAGGCACAAAACGGTTGACCTACCTCACTACAACCGCGACCTGAATGTCTTCGCAAAGGACGGCAGGCTATTTCAGGACCATATTGAAGTACCTTCGTACCGTGTTGTAGCTGAGCAGGCTTTTGAGGAAGTTACATACGGTGACTTCAAGCCGGATGTGGTCTTTCACTTACCTGATCGCAAACTCTTCATTGAGATCAAGAAAACTCACGCTGTAGATGACCAAAAAAAGCAGAAGATCAAAGCACTAGGTATCGCTGCAATTGAGATTGATCTCAGTCAGATTGAGCCGGAAGCGTTAAGGGATCATGCAACGTTTGACCAAACTGTGATCTCCGATCTTTCCAAACGGCACTGGCTTTATTCAAGCAAAATTGAGGCGCTGTACAAAATTAAGATGCAGCGGCTACGTGCCCAAAGAGATCACTACGAAGCACAGGAGCACGAGCGGCGTCTTGCTGAAGCCGAAGAACGTAAGCGGATGCAGAAAGTGGCAGAAGCCAAACGAGCCCAGAGGCAACGATACATCCAGAGTGAGCGGGACAGGATCAAACTGTATATTGATGAGCTTGAGCGCAGCATGTCACCTGAGTGGCTACTCGCAAGAGCGCAGCAATTTTCCTCTGCCGATAAAGCGCCGGTTACGGTCAGGTACCTGACTCTTGGAATTGAGTCGCTCTTTTTGAAAGGGGAGGCGTATTGGCTGTTCAATACCTCCTTCAAACACTGGCAGGCTTGCGTTCTTGAGCTTTTCTTTGCAAAGGGAGCCAGAAGGAGACGCTTCACGTACAAAGACGTTTACGTTGAGCTGATGCAGCGGTTTGGCGCGCCGGCCTTTGTCACCGCTCTTCGAAAGCTTCGCTATACGCATCCTGTGCGGATTACTAATTACTCGTTTTCTCTTTCACCAGGAGACACCTATCTCCTTACAAAAGAACAGAATAAAGCCATCCCCAAGGACTTAGAGCCGGTTAAAGGTTATCTCGATCATCTCCTCAAACTTGGAGTATTGATCAAGCCGCGTCTGTATGCAGAAGATGTTTTCGAGGCAGCAGCTGATACCGTCGAAGCCGCCCTTGAGGTCCAGCGGATAAAAACGGAAAAGCATCGCCAGGACGAGATTGATCGATTTAAAAGGATAAAAAAGAGCGAAGAGGACAAGAGACAAAAGCGAAATGAACAAAGGCTTGAGCAGGAAGCACATGTTACTGAGCGCATCTACGCCATAAGAGCCTCGGAATTTCTTGTCTACCAGCAGCATCGGGGTAGAGGACTTCGCTGCGATGAGTGCCAACTACTTTCACCTCCAGGCACGTCCGTCTGTGATTTCTGTAACGGGCAGATATTTAGAGATGAAGTGATAACTTCTCATAGGATCGAGAAGAACAGGTTCATCCTTCTGACAAGCCCACGGGTGATGTCCTCACTCACCGCAGTACCCAACCTTGACTATGCACACTTGAAGCAGGTCATTAGTGATTTGAAAGCAGACGACAAAGGTCTCCAGCACTCATGACTTAACCCACAGTCGGGACCGTAACTGACAAAGATGGCGGGAACGCTACTGCCAGGCGAGTGATAAGAAGGACCCTTCGGGGCCTTTTCTCATCTTATTTTTTCCATGAAACCGAACTCGAACATCCAGTCCTGTCCTCCTAGCGCAGCTTTTACCATATCGTCCTTTGTTACAGCCTCAGTACGATTTGCTGCCCACTTAACCGAATCTTTGATGAGTGGATTGTTCAACCAGACGTGCCAGTACCGCATTCTGGCCTCCTCAATTGCTTCCGTCATTGAGGTAGCGTCATACAAATGCACAGGCACATCGCCTGGTGTTTTGCAGAATATGTAGGCTACGGCAGGACAGTCCTTTGTGAACTTGAACTGTACGTTGCTTGTGGGCTGTGTATAGATTTCTGAGGTATCCATGCGGCTTCCCTAACCAGTCCGGCCGGGGATTTTAGAGCAAAGCAGTTAAAACGAAAGGCCTCTTTGTCTGAGGCCCTTCGGTCTAATCCAAGGGCGCTTCTTTTTCGGTGGTCTTATTGCCGTGGCAGAGTTGGAATGCATGTATATTGAGTCCCGTCTCCAAACAGAGGCTTAGTGGCAGCGTCATCGACACTGCGTATGGACAAAGCCACCTTAGGGCGGTTTTTATGCAGCTGAATGAATTCACAAGGTAAGCCATGACATCAATATCACCCGATCAGAACCAGCCTAAAGTCAATACGCTGTTTGAGCTGATCCATCTGCTCCAGATGGCTATCAAGCTGGATGGTTTGGAAATACAGGAAGAGGAAATCGTTGACCTGATCGTCGAGATAGCCAGCGAGCTGGATGAGACAAGCCCGGCGCCTTATCTCCACAATGCCCTGATTGATCCGTCCCAGCCGATGGAGCCCATCTGCTGGGTGACGCTTTATATGACCCTATTGCCAGCGGTAGGCCGCACGCTGGGACTCTTGACCACAGACAGTGTTGATCCCCGAGCATGGGTTAAAGACGACATGAAGCATACGCAGAATCTTGTCAGCGAGTGGTCGCGCAATGCAGAACGGGTCATGGCTGACGTCAACATTGCTATGCGTGATCAGGTTGGATTTGATGCTGAGGAACTGTCCGAGCACATGCAAAGGACAGGCGAAAGCATGGGCCAGGCTGAGGCACGGCTATACAGCCAGCGGTCAGGGTTGAAGACAGTGCATTAAGAAAGATGGCGATGTTTTAGCTATAAAACAAATAGGAAGGCAGAAGTGATATCAATTTAACATAACCGTTCTTATGCGAAGCTATCTTGGGTATTTGAGAATGCTACTACGTTAAGCTTTAGAAGCTTCATATATCGCAGTAACAAGCCAAACGACGCTGAAGACGCCTAGAAATACAAACAGAACCATATCATCCATATGCTACCTTTCGCGGATCGTTAAGATGAAATCCAGTGAAGCATATAAGCGCCAGCTACCACCATTGCTACACCGGCAGCGCCTGCTTTAGCAATCAGAGCCAGGCTACTTTTGGACTGCTGATGATCGATCTTGGCCAGGAACGTTTGAAATTCCTGTTCGTTCCGATACGGGCTTTTCAGCGGCTGTTGCTGCTTGTTGATCATGTTTAACCTCTTGTACCTTGTTCAGCGCAGTCATTCCAGCAAAGGAAGCTGCTGCACCCACTGCAAATACGGTTACCCACTTACGGACAATTTCCCAAGGCTGTTCCTTAAGCTCACCTGATACCTTGCGCATATCCAGGAGTGCTTTCTGGCTATCCAGTCTTAACTTTTCAATCTCAACCTCTAGCTTCTGGACTTCAAGCTTGGTCTTTCTCAGTGTATAGACTGCCTGCTGGGATGCAATATCCTCTGGCTTGTCTGGTATATCTGATTCGATCATTGGAATTCCTGATCCTCAAGCGATCTATAGTCACAGAATGAACGGATTCGGGTTGCCCCATTCCTGAAAGTAGTGCTGGAACGTCTTGCAGTCTGTACCAATGTAGCGCAGCTCGACCGTTGGCCACCGCTTACCGGCGACTTCAAACGCTACCTTCAAAGACCGGTCTGACAGGACGAACTGGAGTTGAGAACGCTTCTGAATGCTCGCCATGATCCTGTACCAATCAGGTTGCTTGCGTGGAAATAAGCGCGGTTTAAATCAGAGTGAGTGATACGTGTTATGTGAAGTCACGCTATAGCTTGAGCCATCTCTACAGCAGCAAGAACTATTGCGCGGCGCGTTGCTGCATAGTCTTCGGGAATTACATCACCCTCGTTTTTGCCTGATTTAACTTGAGGGTAAGCGTGATCCATTTCACCATCCATGCAGTAAGCCGCACCGCTTGAGGTTTGCTCATTGCAAATGTTTAGCTGCAATTTGACGGCTAAACGCAGAGCATCACCGTCGTCCTCTAATGGGTTCCACCACTCGCCGATTTCTTCAACGTACAACGCTTCTTCTAGGCCGTATCGCGCCATCATGCCAGGAAGGTTTGTGGCCTCACTTGCATAACTAGCAGTATATCCGGCGGCTTTCGCAGCGAGTTCAAGCAGTTCACGATTAGTCATGTCGATTTACCTATGTAGGGATTAAGAGAAGGTTCAGCTAATCATCGCTACAACTCTTTCAGGTCCGAACTCGTGGCAACCGCATTGGCTATCTCTGTCCTTCGCAGTTCCAGTTGCCCGAACGGCATTGTTACTTGCGTGCACGTTGATGATTTCCTCGACGTCTTCTTTGGGTGACCAATTCAACCCTTTGAAATTACCCTCTCACGAGTTTGTTGAGATGCAAGGCCGTGGAACATCTTTTTTTTGCCGGGTTACGTTCGCGCATAGCTGGAGCGCTTGCGATTGTGGATAGATCAGGGCCATCACATGCTAATGCTCCTAACTCAAGGCTTGTTCGAAAGCGCGGCCGGCTTCAGCAAGAGTTCTCGACTCCTTTCCCTGATCACTACAGCCCTTTCCAGTGCCTTGGCAAAATTTTCCTCCCAGGTATTGGCCGTCCCTATATAGACATTGACCGGCTTTCCTTTCAGAGGCGTAACCTTGAAGCTATAGAGCAGCTGTGATCCTTTACCGCCTCGGTTGAGCTTTTTACGCGTGGCCAGCGTTATGCCGACAGGTAGTTGTGGGTGGCCTTTATCACTGCGCTGGTTGGCCTGATTGCGAATCGGTGCAATGTACGGACGAAGCTGATCGTTGAGTTCCTTGGCGGCTATATAGCTAGCGCCAGGATCGAAGTCATAGGCCGCATCGAAAAAGGCCTTGGGAGACTCCCCGCTCCGGATTGGTGCTACATACCACCCGTCGTCAGTCCGGTTTCGAGTGATTCCATGGTCTGGATGGATTTCAGCGTACACACCTTTCCCTCTGGTTGGTCTACCGTTTCGCCTTGAAATTTAACTTGGCAATCCGCTCCGCTGCATCCATTTCCCCCTTTTTTAGGAATTATTTGCACCCAAACCTCGTGGTTGATACCCGCGCGGGTACCAACCACGAGGATAAGAATCCACATTACCCCCTTAACATTAACGCCATACCAGGTGCCGGTTCGATTGCCAGCCTTGGTCTACGGCTGAGATGTTGGGGTGTTGTCTTCTCCACGGGGCACTCAGCGTTCAGTAACTGAATCTGGCACTGCTGGAGGCAACGATGAACCTACCCATGATCTCGGTTGAGCACATCAAGACCGAGACCCTGCCCGCCCTGTTTCTGGATAGCGATGCTATCGGACAGTACGGCGCTGGCGCCATCGACAACTCAAGCGTGGATCGCTACTCGGACCTCATGGAAACAGCAGCAGTGTCCAGACTGGCTGGGTTGATCGGCCAGATTGTTGAAAGGCTCGCTGACGCTGATCCGCGCAAGATGGCAAAACAGCCTACTCGGCTTGAGCGCTGGACAGGCAAAGGGCTTGAGCGCCAGGCGCGCTACTACTCCGCGCGCAAGAATCTTGAGGATTTGATCGAAGAGGCTCAGGTTCATGCTCAACGTGTCACGGATACGCTCAAGGCGCTGGATAACCTTCTTGTCAGTCTTCAGGACGAGGCCGCCCGGCTGCGCCTGTATATCCAGGCTGCACGGGAGTTCCTGGACGAGAACCCTGAACTTGGCCTTCACAAGCAAGCGCAATGGGAGTTCGACAACCCGCGAGACCGCCTGACGCGAAAGATCGTCAACCTGACTACCCTCCTCTCGTCCCACGACATGAGCGTGATCCAGATGCGCCTGACCCGTGCGCAGGCGCTCGACATGCTGGACCGTTTTAACGAGACCGTGACCGTTCTGGTGCCGGTCTGGCGCCAGCACACCTTGACCTTACTCACAACACGACACATGAGCGCAGAGATGGTGGCCGAGGCTACTCGTGCCCACAAAGACCTGCTCAGCAGCCTTTCCAAAAGCCTTGATGGCATCCAGTAAATAACGGAGATCACGCACAATGAATACCTATATTCAGCCACAGCAGTCTCGCCATGCCGCTACCGTGTTTACGCTGGATGCCAACAGCCTCAGCGCTCTTGGCCTTGGCGATACGGATATCGAGCAGATCAAGACCGTTGCCCAGACCATCACGCTCGATGACCTCGCAAGCGTGGCCAACTTTGGGCGTGAGGTAGCGGCCCACACATCCAGCTATGCAGATCCGTTACTGGACCAGATCACCAACAAGGATCTCGATAGTGCTGGCGAGAAGCTCTCACAGGTTGTTACCCTTGCCCGCTCGGTCAACATCAACGGCCTCACCCAAAAGCACTCACGCCTGCCGGTCATTGGCGGCCTGATCAATCGAATCAAGTTGCGGGGAGGCAACGCTTTGGCGCGCTTTGACACCACGCGTGAGCAGATCGAAAAGCTTATCGGCGAGGTGCAGACGGCTCAAGGCAACATTGCCGAGCGCAATGCTTCCCTGAACAGCATGTTTGCTGCCGTGGAGAATGAGCACCATCTCCTGGGCGTGCACGTAGCGGCCGGACACCTTCGGCTCAACGAGATGCGAGCACAGGCCGAAGACATGCGCCAGAGCATCAACAACGATCCTACCCAGCTTCAGCGTCTGGCGGATCTTGACGCGCAGATTGCCAACCTTGACAAGCGCATCGATGACCTTAGAGCCATGCAGCATTCGGCGTACCAGAGCCTGCCCGCGATTCGGATCATTCAGGCCAACAACCAGATGCTGATCGACAAGTTTCACACGATCCGGGAGATCACGGTTCCGGCATGGAAGCGCCAGTTCATGCTGGCGGTATCGCTCAACGAGCAACGCAACGCCGTCGAGCTGGCGCAATCGATCGACGACACCACCAATGCCCTGCTGCGTAGCAATGCCGAGCTGCTGCACCGCAATGCCGTAGACACTGCCAAGGCCAACCAGCGGCTGGCCATCGATCCTGAAACGCTGCAGAAGGTACAGGACGAGCTGATCAGGACTGTGCAGGATGTCCAGGCGATCATTCGCAAGGGTGCGGGTGAGCGGCGTAATGCCCAGAAGCAGATTGAGCAGATGCGTACCTCTCTTCGCACCCAGCTGGTTGGAAGCAAGACGGAAGGTGCAGCATGAATCAGCAAACACAGATATTCAGGCAAGGCTTGGCCGAGCTGGATGAGCGCTGCTGTTGGCTCAAGAGCAAGACAGGTCTCCTGTGGAAAGCAGCCGCCACAGTGTTAGCGCTTTATCTGATCGCCCTGACTGCCAGCTGGATGCTGGCGGATATGGGCACGATCAGCTCTATCGACATACCCGCAGAACTGGCTCAGCTGGTGAAAGACGTAACCGACAGATCAAGCACTATCAATGATTCA
>NZ_DEYV01000036.1:0-19682 GCF_002364655.1 Pseudomonas sp. UBA3149 | reverse complement strand
CATGCCACGTAGCTCAAAAGCGCCAATCCCGGAAATCAGTATCGAGCCTGCCAGCGCCAGCCAGATGACCAGCTTTCCGGAACCCATGGTCAACTCGTTACCGCGCGCTACCATAACCCCCTGATAGACCGTCATCAGTACTGGCGCAGCCATCAAACAAGTAGCCAAAAACAGGAGCGCCATGTACTCGGCCTTTTGCCACAACCTGTTTGTGAATATCAGGTTGAACTGGTAGGTGACGGACGCGCCCATCATGATCGAGCATGCAAGTAGATACACTGTATTTCCCTATTTCTGATTCTGATCTTTGATAGCCAGGGCAATAGTGCCCAGCAGCAGTACCGCTGCAGCGAGGTTAAGCGCCACAAGCAGGCCCATCGACATTAACCAGGTGAACACAAACTCAATGCAGTCCACAGCGCCTGAGGCGCCACTGTCACAGACCTGAGACTGCTCAGCCAGCACGGCAAAGATGGTTTCGTAGTAGGCCAATTCCCATACGAAAAACGCAACAGGCATCAAGATGAGCAATGCCAGAAAGGGGCCTGACCCTGTTCTGCTGGTATCAGCCTGCTCTGCTTTGTACTCAATGCTTTCGTTCAAGGCTGCAATCCCCTGTCTATTCAAGCCTTCGTTCAGGCTGGCGATTGATGCTGAGTACGGATCTGACCCACCAGATCATCGAGGCCGATTGGTACTTCCATCGGGGCCTGGACTCGGATTTCAAAGCTACCCCTGATGATGCTGCGATGCAGCGTGGCATTGCTGCGAAGCCACCGATAGTTGGCAACCTCAGTCCTTAACCCTTCTCGCCCTTCGTAGTGAGCCTTCAGTTCCTTCTCTTTCTGCTCCAGATCCTGTTCCTTGCGTGCAAGCGCCAATCGGAGCCGCGCACACTCAGCCTCCAATTCGGCAACTCTCAAACTGACTGGCCTGACCTGAGCGATAGACTTGCCATGCTGTTGAATTGAGATGTCTCCTACTGGCAAAGCCGAAATTGCACTGTTGTTCATGATTACTCCCGGTGGTTTGTTTAAGTTGTTTTCGAGTCGACTGATCGGTGAGTGCTACTGCTCTTTCAGGCCTGGTCACTCCTTGAGCGGCTTGGCTTTGGCAATGGTTTCGCCGCGCTGGTGAATCATCATGGCCAGGTTGGCGACATCAACGGGATCGCCTTTCTCGACATGTTCCCGGAGCATCTGAGAAAGCATGGCATTGCTGCACTGGGACCTGTCTTCCCAGCCGCCTCTGCCTTGCGTGCGCTTTTGCGCCAGCTTGATTTGCATGACCCGAGCAAATCTTTCCACTGCCATATCGTCCGGATGTTGCTCAGCTTCCTTGCTCACGTGCAGTACATAAACAGGACCATGGCGGTCCAACCAGTCCTGCACATCCCCACCGGACCACATCTTGCGCAGCATGGTAGGAAAGCGCAGCGGAACCAGTTTCGTTTGTTCAGCCGGCTCGGCTGATATCTCACCCACAGATGCTTTAGTGTTCATGGTTGCTCCTCGTGTGGAGTGGCAGGGATTATCTCTGGATTTGTGAATTTCTAGCCCGATCGAACCGCTCAGTAACTATCTTGCCCAGTGCGGCCATGCATAGAAGGAAAAGCGATAGAAGTGCACCCAACAGCGCTACGGCCATGATGCAGCTGACCGCAACAACGACATAGCCGGGCTCCAATATCCCCTCAAACCAACTGAGGGCCAGTTGCGCTGGATCAAGCTTGAAATAGGTGGCGACGGTTGTGATCAGGTAGCCCACTCCATAAAGAACAGCCCACAGCCCATAGAGGACGCCCCATAGAGCGGCTACACCGCCCACCAACGTCCCAATGCCGATGCAGATGTATCGAAAAGTGGACATGACCGCTCTTACCTGCGTGTTTTCAGACAGTTTTGCAGAACATGTCGATCGATTACCTTGCCTAATACCACCACTGCGAAAATAGTCGCCACGAGAACAATAAGGGAGCGGAGTCCAACTGAGGCATAACCCGGCTCCGATATCCCCTCAAAACAACTGCTAGCCAGTTGCACAAGACTGAATCCGAAATGGCTGGCGGCCGCGGTGACCAGGTAGCCCAGTCCATACAACGCGCCCCATAGAGCAGCGCATGTCCCAAGACCGATGCAGATGTATCTGAAAATTGTCATTGCCATCTCCTATCTCCGTGTCTTCAGCGTCATGCAGTAGAAGCAGGTCGCGATGAACAGACCGATCAGATAGCGAACCAGGTCAGGCGTGTCCACGGTTGAGAGCACGTAGGCCACCAGGCCAAAGGCGGCAACGGTCAGTACGCAGCGCATAATGGCGGCGGAAAGCGTGTCGGTGACCGCCAAACAAAGCCCGCCATGACGATGCCCAGCAAGGCAAAAAGCGAGATCAGCCATTCAGGAATAAACAGGTTCAGCTCGCCACCTGGTGTCATCTGCCACATGGAAAGAGTCAAAGATGCGGCCACTAACGTAATTGACCCTGCCAGCGGATACAGCCATTTGCGGTTGCGATCAAAGTAATCCGGCTTGTTTTCGGCTGCGGTGATCCTGTCAAAGAGGCTCATGATCAGTTTTCTCCGTACGCTTCAGGTTGTAGCCAATGCATGGCCTGTTTCTCGATCCGGTCCTGCAGCTGCCTGACCGAAGTGTTCACGTCTTCACTGCCTGTGAATTCAAGCATCTGCTCGAGCACGATCTTTGCGGCCCTTGCCGCTACCGCACACGCGATGTCATAGCTGCGGGAGCAGGGTTGCTGGGCAGGTCGGTACCATGGCCAGCCGGCACGTGTTCGCTGGCCCGGCATCCACTCGTCCACGGAGCGATCAACCAGACAGAACCACCCCACCGTCCATAAACCCGTGTCGGAGCTCCAGGATGGCAACAGCTTCACGACAACCGTGGCATGGCCGAACTTGCAGCGGTGCTCGCCTTCAAACACGACCGGATCCACGAGAGCTTCCAGCGTTTCCGGAAAAAGCTCTGCGTTGCATTGAATGCTCATCGCTGGACCTCCTGAGCAGTGGGTGTATATCCACCCTCTCACGGGTTTTTCGGGATGCAAGCGGTCTCAATAGTTTTTTCAGGCAAACAAGGCCTCGATCCGCGGCCGAGCCTGCAGAGGCGTTAGACGCTGTGCATGCGTACCCTGGCGGAACTCAATATCAGCCTGCCCTATCGTGCCGCACAGATGCAGCTCAACCACATTGTCAGGCAGCGTGATACCGCGCTCCTCGATCACGCTTCGCGTCTGTTCACACAGGAGAAGAGTGGCGTTATGGCGAGCACACCAGCGCGCAGCAGCTTCTACCTGTTCGGCGGCATTGGGCAGATAGGCCACGTGATCAAATGCAATGAGACGCACACCGATGTGCTCAGGCTCCGACCACGTCCGGTTCTTCGAGCCTAATGGATCAACCAGTAGAGCAACCTTTGGATCAGCCAGAAGTGCCAGGAGCGTTGACTTGCCATAGGCCGTTGGCCCCGTCAGCAGAAAACAGGCCGGTTCCTTTCCTCGAAAGTGAAGATCGAGCTTGTTCAGATGTGTCACGACAATACCTCGCTGGGTTGGGATGCCCTGTTCAGCGATACGGCTGCTGGCAGGGCGTACCTTGGTGATGGCGCGGATCACTCCCCGCCAACGATCCATGCGGTGAGCATGGGCAGCATGACCGTACAGATGCCGGTCAGGGTCAGTGCTTCAGGAATACCAATACCAATAGCCATAACAGCCTCCTTCTCTCGTTTTATGGGGTGGGTGACACAGTGTGTAGTGCAGAGCGTGCATCCCAGCAGACGAGCACCAGCTCGCCCGGGATGGCCACTTTCAGATACCGGCGCAGAAGTTCATCGCGGCGGTCGTTGAAGACATTGCGCACACCACCGCGCAACAGCGTGGCGATGCCGCATGAAAGCCCAACGGCCAGCATGACGACAGATGTCAGCGGGGATGCCACCAGAGCCGGCAGGCCACGGGAGATCAATAACTGGAAGTCGTCTGGCGCCAGCAGGCCAAGGCCCAGCAGCGCCCAGAAGGCAAAGAGGGGCACAGCCATGACAAACAGGGTGAACATGCGTAAGGCATACTTGAGTATTTCAACGGCTTGCGCCAGATACAGGCGCCGGTCACGGCGGCTCTGCTGGATCAGCCACTGATAGCGGCTGTCCTCGATCCGGCCAACCCGTACACCATTGATTAGCACGGTCCAGATCAGTTCTCGTGATGCGGTCATGACTAAATCCTCTGCTAGAGTCCAGGTGTGCACTCGATATCGCCAAGCGGCGTGGTCAATTGCCCGCACAGCGCATGGGTGTTTTTCCAGTTCACGGTGTACGTCAGGGCCACGCTGGGGTTGTTGCGGATGTTCTGCTCGGCGATACGCAGCCGCGATAACTGCTCAGGGGTTGGCGAGGGGTAGGTGTGGCGCCATTCATTCACGAACGCGTTGACGGCTGGATCGTTCAGTGCAGTGAGGCCGACCAGAATGCTGTCCTGCGCTTCATTGCGCTGGGCCGAGTAATTTATCTGCGCTGCCTGCTCTGCATCGCCGCTCCAGAGCCAGATACCCCACGCCAGCAGTGCAACCAGTAGGAATGGCATTACCCGCCCTCACGTCCCCATGAAAAGGACTGCCAGTGTAAAGCGAGGTAAGCCCTAGCCATCGGCGTACTCCCTACCCGCGCGGGTAGGCAGTAGCCGGATTGGTAGTAAATAAATACCTTGATTTTCTGAAATAACCTGCTAGCCGCCTTACCCAAAGCGGCGCTGTACAGAATGTACAAACCTTTTGCCGCCCCGATTAAAAGCGTCCTTAAAGGGTATTTTTGGCTGTACAGCCTGTACCCGTAAAATCCCCCTCTTTAATCTCAAAAAACTTTAAAAATTAATGCCTTAAAGTGCCTTTTCGGCACTTGCATAACCCGATTTCGATGAGACGCTGGATTTAAGAAGCAGGAAGAAAACCCACCGTCTGAACAGAGGTCAGCCATGTCTGAATCGGTCGAAATCAAGCACCTTGCAGTTGCCCGTATCCGCCGCAACTCCAACCAGCCGCGCAAGGGGCGTAATGCCGAGCGCTACGAGGCGTTCAAACAAAGCATCAAGGCTCAGGGCGTCTTGCAGCCGATCCTTGTCCGCCCCGTCAGCAATGATCCCGATCACGACTACGAGGTTGTAGCAGGTGAGACACGCTGGCTGGCGTCCAGTGAGTTGGGCGTGGCGTCGATTCCCTGTCTCGTTCGTGTGCTTAGCGACGACGAAGCTCGCGTGGCGGCTGTGACCGAGAACGTACAGCGCAGCGACATGACGCCGATTGAGGAAGCAAACGCGGCAGCAGCGCTCTTGGTGCAGTGCGAGAACGACCACGACGAGGTGATGCGGCTGCTGGGCTGGAACCGCTCGAAACTGAGCGCCCGTATCCTCCTGACCCATGCCAGCAGTGCGGTGGAAAAGGCGCTACTGGACGGCCAGATCAAGCTCGGCCATGCCGAACTGTTGTGCCCCCTGGAACACCACGATCAGGACATGGTGCTGGCCAAGATTATCGAGGGCAATGTCGGTGTAACCGAAGCGCGGGACCGTCTGATAAAGCTCACCCGCAGGCTCGATCAGGCAGTATTCGATACGGCCAAGTGCGTGGGCTGCTCACACAACTCGTCCTCCTACGCGGACCTGTTTGATACCAGCGTAGGCTCGGGCCAGTGCCAGAACCTCACCTGCTGGGGTGACAAGGTAAAGGCGCATCTGGATGCTGCCCTTGAAGACGCCAAAGCCGAATACGGCACGGTTCACCGCGCCGATCAGGTTCCGGCCAACAGCTACCAGATCATTGCCACAGACGGCAGCAAGGGTGTGGGGCAAGAGCAGGCGACGGCCTGCCTGTCCTGCGCCAGCTACGGCGTCATCCTTGATACCCGCAACGGCAAGGAAGGCTCGCTGGTGGGGCGCTACTGCTTCAACGGAGCCTGTCATGAAGAAAAAGTCAGTGACTACCAAGCGGCAGTGAAGGCGGCAACTCAGCCTGTACCCGCCACCAAGACAACGGCGGGCACGGCTGGCGCTGGCGCAACCTCAATCACAACCGCGTCCAAGGCCAAGCCCTCATCCAGCAAGCCCAAGACGCTTCGCACAGCCCTGCGCCGCGTGGCACACAAGGCCCATGTCAAACTCGCACATGGGCACTTCATCAGTGCTCCGGCCTACGGCTACGCACAGGCTATCTCAAGCGTCGTAAATGACCTGAGCCGCGACATCGAAGCAGGACTTGCAGACAAGATGCTCACGTCAGAAGGTCTTCCCCCGCGCCCCTCAATGGTTCGTGAGCGCGTGAAATGGATTGCTGAACTTGCCCAGCATGACGAGGCCAAGCTCTTGGCCGCACTGGTCCAGCTTTCGGGCCTCGCCTTCTGCCGCACCGTCACCAATGACGAATTTGATAACCATGAATCCGGCCTGTTGGCAGGCGAGCTGATCAAACGGCACAGCCTTGATCCGCGCCAGACGTTCAGCATTACCCGCGAATACTTGGACATTCTGACAAAGGACGAACTGGTAGCGGACTGCGAGCGCTCAGGGTTTATCGCGGCCTACGAAAACGCACACGGCAAGGGGGCATTCAAGAAGCTCACCTCAAGCAAGCGGAAGGAACTGGTCGAGGCCATGCTCCTTCCGCTTGAAGGTTTCACTTGGCAGGGCTACCTCCCCGTCTTCCTCACTCCCGCACCGGCAAAAGCGGCTGACACCAGCCCCTCCGTAGCCGCTTGAACCCATAACTAAAGGAGCCTCACATGACTTTTTTCACCTCCATTGCTAGTGCTGTCACCGCCCAAGGTCGTATTAACATCGAAGCCTCCGGTGCAGGCGAGGGCCGCGTTCGGCTGGTCCTGTCAGCCAACCTCGGCCCTGTCGAGGACAACGCCAGCGACGAGATCAAACAGGTACATGCGCTGATGACCCGCCCGTTGGTAGCCACCGGCACACCGGAAGAACTGGAAGCCGCGCTAACCGCCAAGCTCGCGCAGGTGAGCGCCGTGGTAGCCGAAGGCACCGCCACGCTTGAAGCGCTGCGCCAGATCAGGGAACAGGCCAGCAGCAAGGCCGTCGCGGCTCCTGTACCTGTTACCCCAGCCGCGACCGCACCCGCGCCAACTGAGGACGCCAGTGAGGATGAACGCGAACCTGCCACGCCACCCGCAGTGGCGGAAGACATTCCCTTCTCCATTGGCGACCATTTCTGAGGACACGACCATGCCTGCATCCATTCTCACGCTCACCCGCATTTTCCGTTCCAGCGGCCAAGACCTACCGGACCCGAACCCTGAGCTTTCGCCCGAGGAAGTGTTGCGCCATTACGCACGCAGTTATCCACGCCTGCTAGGGGCAAAAATCATTGATCCCATTATCGAGGGAGACCGCCATGTCTACGAGTTCCGGCAAGCATCGTTTGGAGCCAAAGGTTGATCCACTGGAAATCTTGGACGCATGGGGCAGCGGCGATCTCGCTGCCCACATGGCGTCACGAACCGATGGACTTTCTCTTACTCACCAGCAGATGAAAACGCTATGGGCACTCCTGAACGCTCCATCAGTACCGGGCACTATCCGTTCCCCGCTGCCACGCTAACGCCGCTCATGCTGCCAGCGGTCTCGCTGGCCATGCGCGAGGCGGTCAGCACGGCGTTTGAGACGCATGAATCCTATCGGGTGGATAGTCAAGGCCATGCCCTGCTCTGTCGTGATGCCTTTGACAGCGGGCTGATCGACGCTACCGCGCTGGAAGTGCTGGCGGTGTACCCCAACACCTATGGCCTGCACCTTCTCACGCAGCGTGCGGTCACGGCCATTGAGCAGCGGATGCTGATTCAGAAGAAGGGATTGATTCCAGGAATCAAAAAGCGCGTCAGGCAACTGAGCCAGCCCGTCATTGATGAGCCTTTTGTGGCACGCCTGACCGCCGCCTGCATCCGGCAGGAACTGGTGGAGCTTGAGGATGTAGAGCCTGAGCTTGCAGAGGGGCCAGCGTGTATGCCCCAACTGCTGGCGCTGTGTCAGGCCGCCTTGCAGGACGTACTGATGACCGAGGGAGAAAAGCTCAGGTGGCATTTCGAGGCGACCATCGAGAATGAAAAGTTTGTCCTGTACGCCAGCGAGTTCAACGAGATCAGCCTGTCCATTCCGCTGGACCGTGAGGATTGCCGTGAACTCAATGTGCTGATCTTCAAGACGCTGGATGCGATGAGCTGGTTTCTGGTGCCGTTTCATACCCCCATGAGCTTTATCGGACCTGACGGCGTGTACTCGCATCTGCACAGCGAAGCCTACATGGCAATGAAAGAGAGCCTTGCCGTGTGGGGAGAGGCCGAGCTGCTGGATTATCTCAAGGACACGCCCAGCGAAAACCTGCCGTTTGAAGACTGGGCACTGGGTCTGGACGGCGAGCCTGACGAAGACGCCTATGCGCGCGCCGCCGCGATTCTGCTTGAGCTGCATGACTTTGATCAGCACTGCAATTTCCGTCTGGACCACCGTACAGGCTGTGACCACAAGGCCGAGATGCAAACGCTGATCCGGCAGATAGACGACTCCCTAGCCACCGCCCCCGCCTATGCAGCAGTGCTGGCCACACTCAGGGAAGCGCTTGAAGTGTGCATCGCAGCGGCAGAGTCGGGCTTTGATTTTAACGAGCGCGACTTTGAGACCTCCGCCGAGGACAGCGTGGGCTTTTTCGAGACCCTTTACGCCTCGGTTGCCGGTGTCCGGTTCTCCCTGCTGGAAGACGATGCCCGCGATCACTTCGACGGCTATGCCCAGAACGCCTGTGGGCTGTTTGTTGCATTCCCGCTTTCTCATGAGAGTCTGGAAATGCAGGTATTGCCCGTCCTCAGACGAACCCAGCAATGCCTCTACCTGCTGGACAAACTCGATACCGTACTGGAGGAATTCAAGCATGTTTCATGAGCAGATCAATTCCAAGGCCCTGCTGGTTCACCATCACACGAAAACCGGCAGACTCGACCTCACCAGCCATGAAGTGCTGGCACTGGAAGGCGGCAAACAGTTCACGCTGGGCGCAGGCAGGGCATTCAGCGCATCGGACAAGGAGGCATTGCTGAATCTGTTGCAGGAGGAATCCGGCGAGGCCGAGTTCATAGACCCGAGCATCCTCGTGCGTGGGCGCAACCTGATCGTCTGGTATACACCACGGCAGGTACTGGACATTCCCTTTCCCAACGAGATGATTCGCGCGCCCCTCCCCGGCCTGATCTATGTGGCACAGGCGGGAGTCGAGCTGCGCTGCTTTGCGTTCAAGGGCAGCAACCGCCCTACGCCGGATACCGAGCTGTTTTACCCGCCGCTGGGCAATGTGTATTCCGGTGGCACATTCTGTAGCGGCAACGTCCATCTGCCGCGAGAGATTGAGCTTTCCAACATCCCGCAGTGGCAGCGCTTTGTACTGGAAAGCACCAATACTCATCAGGGCAGTCTTTGCCCGATCAAGGGGCTTGATAGCTTTGCCAAGCTGATCCAGTTCTACCGTGACCTCTCATGCAAGAAGACCTTTCCTGCCGCCAAGCTGGTGCCGGTACTGCGCCGTCAGAATATGCAGGTGCTCACCCTGCGTGAGGCCATTGCTCAGGAGGCTACCCTATGAGCGCTGCCACGCCCCTGTACCCTGAACCCACCGTTTTCAAGACACCCGATCACTGGCGCTCGAAAGCACCGCGCATCGTGGTCATTGGCGCGGGCGGCAATGGCAGTGAGGTCGTGGATACCCTTGCTGCATTCCATCATGCACTGGTCTCGCTGGGTCATCCCGCAGGACTGCACGTCACGATCATTGATGACAGCGTTGTGCGGGAGCCAAATCTGGTGCGCCAGCGCTTCTGGCCCTGTGATCTAGGGCAAAACAAGGCCATAAGCCTTGCCAACCGCTACAACCTGATGCTGGGCCTGTCATGGACGGGCCTTCCCTACCGTTTCCCCTGCAAACAGACCTATTCCGCCATTGAAGGGGCTGACCTGATTATTTCGGCTGTAGACCTGCCTTCGGCTCGCCGTGAGATATCCCGAATCCAGTACGGCAAACGGCTGTGCATGTGGCTGGACCTTGGCAATGGCCACCGCCACGGACAGGCTGTTTTCGGGGCGCTGCATGATCAGAATCGCCGCCGCTATCCGTGTGTGGTGGACGTATTTCCCGAGATCGCTACGCTTGAAGACGATCCACGCAAGTCCTGTTCAGCCGCCGAGTCGATTGCCACACAGGATTGCCTGATTAACCGCGCCGTTACCACCGCAGGGATGAGTATTGTGTGGGAGCTGTTGCGCTACGGCCAGACCAGCAAGCACTGCGTGTCGGTCAATCTGGAAACGGGTGAGCACATGACGGCAGGGTTTCCCTAACGCTTTTTAATTCCAGATACGGTGAACCACCATGCTCAACTCAAACACTACTTCCATCGACGCTCTATCCGAAACCAGCTCATGTGACCTGTGCGCAGGAATCGGAAGGCTACCCACCAACGACCCAGTGGAGTGCTCCCCTGATACAGCACCTTGCCCATTGTGCCTAGCGGCAGGCCGGATCGCTTCCTCCACGCCGCTCAAGTGCTACAGGGTTGGCGAGCACGACTATTTTGCGGCTGAGTCGCCGACGCAGGCGATGGCCTTGATGCGTGAACTGGTAGGTGATGATGACTGGGACTATGAAGTCGAGGAAGTCACGGATGCGTATCTGGACAAGGAATGGGTTGGCGAAGACACGCCCGATGAAGTGTGCGGTACGCTCAGGCAATGGGTGGCAGACGCTACTGAGCCGCAATGGATTGCGGGTACAGAGTGACGCTCTGCAAGATAAAAAGCACAATACCCACAGTTAGAAAGACGAGCGGGATTAGTGTGTTGCATAGGAAGGTTTTGAAAGTTGAAGGTTCGGATTTTGTAGCCAGCGCAATTTGGGAACAGAGGCCGGACGGCTGGACGTGCATTGAGGCAGACCCAACACTGGCATGGCTCAAGGGCCGCAGTGATGTCGGTGTAGGCTGGTTCATGCAGCGCAAGGGCTGGCAGTACTCGTGGGATATTGTCGATTCAAACCAAACTATCCTAGCTACATAGCAAGGAGAGAAACGTGAGCGAACAGACTGGACTGCACTTGAGCTTTGGCTCACCGGATCGGGAATCCATCTGGAAGGCAAGGCCGCTAGGCTTCAAGGCTCGCCACCGCTGGAATGTCCTGAGTGCCTTCATCACCGGCGACATCAGCGCCAGGTCATGCCTGTTCGGACTGAGATATCCGGCAGCGGTTGTTCACCTTGCATCGAAGCGGCCACAGCAAGGGATGATCTGCGTATGTCCAGAAACAGCTCTTTTGAATCAGGCGCTACTCGAAGATTAATGTAGTCATTAGGGCATACCCTAATGACTACGAAAAAATAGCTATCTTTACCTTCCTTTTAGGTCTGCATATGGCGAGATCGACTTAGCATCAGAAGAGCTAAACCAGCGATCCAAACGACCGAAGCCCCATAATTTATACGCTGAAATAAGCCGAAATAATGGCCAGCCTCTAGCGCTTTTCCCATAAGTGGCAAGGTAATCAGAGCTGCTAACGAACAAACTATGGAAAAAAAACTAAAAGGCGTTGACTGCAATAGTCGGCGACCGAGATAACCCCATACAGTGCTGGCCAGGAATAGCGATGCGAACATAACCAGGCCGCTGTAATTGTGAATCGTCTGGCTGGTACTTGGATTCTCAAGACTGCAGCCTACATCGCATGAGAAATAGCCTGTAGAAAAACTGGCTATGCCGTGTATGGCAATGAGCAGTCCAGTAAATACAGCCAGCTTCGACTCTCGAAAGGACTTGCTGACGGCTACACCGAAAATGATGAAGAGGCAACCAAGGGGGTAGTTGTTCATGAGCGGTGAAAGCACATGTGTAGGAGCTCCTCGGGCTCCTAGCTCGCTCATTGCCTGGTTGGTTTGGCTGTAATCTGGATACAGCAGACCTGCAATCATTACTCCTACGAAAAGCCAGAAGGGAATTATGAGTCCGGCACAGTAAGCAGTTTTATAGCGGAAGTAAGACAACGTCGAAGTCCTGTTCGGTAATGGTTTGCTTTTCTCAACCTTTGGCTTGAAGCCGCTCTGAAGAGACCGCTAGAAAACATAGCCCAAAATGCGAGGGTTTGTTTTTAACCATCGCTGTTGTCCTAAAACTACATCCGAAAGCGCGCTGGAGCTGTCCTGCATCGCTGTAGTCGATGTAGTCGCTGGGGTATACCCTAATGACTACACAAAAATAACTACCACCTAAGCCTTCCGTGACAGCTGGAACGTAGTAAGGGTAACCCCTCAACCAGAGAGCTACAGGTCTGCATTTAGTTATACATTTTGTTGAAATATCAAATAAATGTATATATTTTGCGTCGTTTCTTTTGGAGAAACGCTCTCATGGCTAAAGCTGGAGCCCAGCCTCTCAATGAGCACGATCTAGCTTTCAACATTCTTCAAAGTACAGTTCACCTATTAGGTAACGCAGTTGGCCAGCATATCGAGATTGTGCTGCATGACTTGAGGCGACCTGAGCACTCTATTGTCGCGATTGTGAATGGCCACATAACTGGGAGAATAGTGGGTGAGTCCGTTCTAGGCGGACCTCAAAAGGACTTGGGTTTTCGGGTTGTTGCAGAGGCTCTATCAAAGCCTTCAGCGTCTGAGACTGCTCCGTTGATTATTGAAAATTATTTGACCCTCGCTCCAGGTGGCCGCCAGCTTAGGAGCTCTACAGCTGTGTACCGAGACAGTTATGGCCAACCGTTCGCGAGTCTCTGTATTAACTCTGATTTAAGCAACATCGCAGCAGCCCATGCCTGTCTGGGATCATTGCTGGGATTATCAGCAGCTTCCGAGCAGAACAGAGAGCATCCTAAAGGGATGGATCAGTTAATGGCTGAAATTATTCAAGCAGCCTGCCCTAGCGGAGCACTGCGCATGAAGAAAGCTCAAAAGATTGAAGCGGTCCGGGAAATGGAGGATAGGGGATTATTCATCGTCAAGGGCGGAGTAGAAAAAGCGGCAGATGCCCTTGGGGTGACTCGATATACCATCTACAACTACCTGGAGCAAATCCGGGCAGCTCATAGCGATGGCAAATGAAGGGAACAGGAATGGAATTAAGTATTTATCAGGTTGATGCATTTTCTGATCGGCCCTTTGGCGGCAATCCTGCAGCTGTATGCCCTCTTAAACATTGGCTTCCTGAGGCTACATTGCAATCCATTGCAGCGGAGAACAATCTATCCGAAACGGCGTTTACTGTACCTAAAGGGGAAGCCTTTGAGCTGCGTTGGTTTACTCCTAAGGTTGAGGTCGACCTGTGCGGTCATGCAACTCTTGCAGCAGCCTGGGTATTGTTTGACATACTCAAGGAGCCCCAGCAGCAGCTGTGCTTCCTAACACGTAGCGGTGAATTACGAGTTACACGTATAGAAGGCCGTTTGGCTATGGATTTCCCTGCCAAAAGGCCCCAGCCCATGCCAGCTCCCCATGGCTTAATCGAGGCCCTCAGCTTGTCAAACATTGAGGCATTGTACCGAACCGATGACTTTATTGTGGTAGTTAAAGACGAAGCTCAAATAGCCAGCCTTAAACCTGATTTCAATGCGTTGGCTCTATTCGATATTCGGGGTGTGGCAGTAACGGCACCCGGTAGCCAATACGATTTTGTATCACGCTGGTTCGGGCCACGTGTCGGAGTCAATGAGGACCCTGTTACCGGGTCTGCTCATACATCACTTGCTCCATACTGGAGTACACGTCTAGGAAAACGCCTTCTGACTGCTGAACAGGGCGGTGTACGTAAAGGGCAACTCCTGTGTGAGGTCTTAGAAAATGACCGAGTAATCATCAGCGGCTCCGCAAGTCTCTATCTTCGCGGCACCGTTTTTATCTGATTGTGCCTGGCACGTGGCGGGTGGACGGCGTGTTCGGTGATGGTTTGCCTTTCTTAACTTAAGGCTTGCAGCAACATAGAAGAGACCGCTGCAAACATAGCTTAAATCGCCGTAGCCCCCAAAGTCCATGCGAAGGCGTGCTGTGGCTGTCCTGCATCGCTGTAGTCGCTGGGGTATACCCAAATGACTACACAAAAAGCTATAACTTAGCCAAAGACTAGCTAGGATTGAGGGGGTCGGTCTTATGAAAGCAAGGCAGTTTGTATATCACCGAATTTCACTACTTCAGTAGGTCGTACCGCCTCATTGAGTTCTCTACGCCAATATCCTACGTCATGCCATCGGTCGTGCTTGAATCCTACTTCTGGATAGGTACCGATGTGCTTAAAGCCCAGCGCCTCATGAAGGCCGACACTCGCGTTATTGGGTAGGGCAATGCCAGCATAGGCAGCATGAAATCCTTGCTCTGTAAGGATAGGTAGTAAGCCTTGGTAGAGGGATCGCCCTATTCCTTGTCTATGTACTGTTGGGTCTATATAGACCGTAACATCAACAGACCAGCGATACGCTTCTCTGGCCCGATGTTGGCTTGCGTAGGCATAGCCAATAACCCTACCGTTTTGCTCTGCCACCAGATAAGGGTAGGTCGATAAGGTGGTTTCAATCCTATTCGCCATCTCTTGAACTGTCGGAGGTACAAGCTCAAAAGAAATGGCGGTATTCAAAACCATAGGAGCATAGATTGCCTGGATGGCTGAAGCGTCATCTGGTACAGCTACCCTTACTTTGCAGCTCATGCTTTGTCCTTACAATTATCTAATAGTCTCCACGGCTGAATGACATGCCGTTGGCACAAGCGCCGTCGACACGTCTATCCAAGCCCTTATTCATTATAAATCTCGCATTGTTTTGTAAACCAGAACGGCGATTCCTGTCGTTACCCTATTAGAGGGGCTGTTCAGGCACTGTAGTCGCTGAGGTATACCTTAGCGACTACAGGCTAAAGGGATTAGCTTTCGTCTAGCCAGATATTAAAAAGCCGCTAGATCTTCGTTTTCCCTATTGAATGTATAGTCGGAGCACACGTTTAAAAAGGACTGACCTAAGTGCTGCGCTACATCTCAGGTATCTCCACGTTGTTTCTCATGTGCTCAGCAGTCCAGGCGGGAACGCTATGTACCCTCATTGCTGACGCGCATACGCAGGAAGTCATTGTGAAAAAGGGTGAATGTAGTCAGCGTGTCACTCCGGCCTCCACATTCAAAATTGCCTTGAGTCTGATGGGTTACGACTCTGGCTTTCTGAAAGACGCAACCACACCAACACTGGCATATAAGACAGGCGATCCGGATTGGGGCGGCGCGATGTGGTTGCGCCCAACCAACCCTAACGACTGGATTAAATACTCTGTTGTCTGGTACTCACAAAGGATTACTCATCATCTGGGAGAGCCGCGGATAAGTGATTACGCTCAAGCCTTTGGATTCGGGAATGCAGACATCTCGGGAGATCCAGGCAAACAAAACGGTCTTGATCGGGCATGGATTAGTTCATCATTAAAAATATCACCTGTTGAACAGGTAGATTTCCTGACGAAGCTCGTAAATAGACAGCTTCCTGTGTCTCAACACGCTGTAGAAATGACCTCACGTATTACAGAGGTTGCCCAGCTACCTGGCGGCTGGGAAGTGCACGGAAAGACAGGAACAGCCTTCCCACGTGACGCAAACGGCGCATCTGACGAGGCACATGGCTATGGCTGGTTTGTTGGATGGGCCACGAAGGGTAACCAGACGCTGGTGTTTACTCGTTTAAGACAGGATGAACAGGCGGACCCAATGCCAGCAGGAAAACGAGTACGTGATGAAATACTTGCAGAGTGGCCAGAGATTACAGCGTCCTATAGCAACTAGTCTCTAATACAAAGCGCCGCCATAAAGTAATGGTGGTTCTAACCATTGGCAAACTTCATAGCCTATCAGGCGGTAATAGTTATTTCTGTGTATTCATTAGGGTGTACCCCAGCGGTAACAGCGAGCAGCTATCGTCTGGGTGTAGCGATAAATAGGCAGGGGAACTTAAACGACTACACCGCCTATTCGCTACACCTAACGACTACACTCAACCACCTGATTTTGCCCTCAAGCTGGAAGATTATTCCCTTTCAATAGATGATGCCATTTAGATGGCATTTGTTTGGATACTTGCGCGTACCTCGTCCAAATACACGCTTTCTCGCTTAACGAGGCATGCTCGCTGTGCTCCTTTGCATAAGGTGAAGCATTGACGGGAACTGTATGCATGGCCATGCTGTATAAAAATACACACAACCATGTCGCTCGGATGTCGTCATGCAAACCCACTCCATCACCCTTCTAGGCCCGCTTTCGGCCACGGATTTAACCCTCCCGCTTTATGGGTATCGCGTTCCGGCAGGCTTTCCCAGTCCTGCCCAGGACCACATCGAGGAACGCATATCGCTGGACCATCTGCTTGAGATCCAGGCACCCCATAC
Source organism: Pseudomonas sp. UBA3149 (assembly GCF_002364655.1). NCBI lineage: Bacteria > Pseudomonadati > Pseudomonadota > Gammaproteobacteria > Pseudomonadales > Pseudomonadaceae > Pseudomonas > Pseudomonas sp. UBA3149. The sequence continues at coordinate 3,210 of NZ_DEYV01000036.1, read as the reverse complement.
CTACCTGGTGCGTGCCCATGGCGACAGCATGATTGGGAGTGGTATCCACGACGGTGACCTGCTGGTCGTTGATCGATCAGCTGATGCAGTACAGGGTGACGTGATCATTGCCGCCATCAATGGCGAGCCTGTAGTCAAGCGACTTGGAAAGGTTGGCGAAACGCTGGCGCTTCTTTCCGATAATCCTCTCTACCAGCCCCGGCTGATCCTTGAAGGCGACGACCTTGAGGTGTGGGGCGTTGTGCGGTGCAGTCTGCGGACTCATCGCGGTCATGTTTGATAAAATCTATTGTCTGGCAGATTGCAATAGCTTTTACGCATCGTGCGAGAGAGTATTCAGGCCTGATTTAAAACACACTCCGATTGTCGTCTTAAGCAATAACGACTCCTGCGTAATTGCTCGTTGCGCCCTGGCCAAGAAATTAGGGATCAAGATGGGAGCGCCCTATTTCCAGATCAGGGACGAGCTAAAACGCCTTGGAGTTCAAGTGTTTAGCTCCAATTATGCGCTTTATGCCGACCTTAGCGCTCGGGTCATATCATGTATAGAATCTATTAGCCCTGCCTGTGAGATATATTCTATAGATGAAATATTCCTAGATCTATCAGGAATACAGGAATGCCCTGAGAAACTTGGCAGGGAAATCAAGGCGCGGGTGTACAAATGTACCGGCATCCCTATAGGTGTTGGGATCAGTACCACCAAGACGCTGGCCAAGCTGGCCAACCACGCAGCCAAACGTTGGTACAAGTCCACCGGTGGGGTACTGGATCTACGCGACCCCGACCGGCGCAACCGGGCGCTGCAGCACATCGATGTCGGTGACGTCTGGGGCGTTGGGCGACGGCTTGAGGAAAAGCTCAAGCTGTTGGGCATCGAGAAGGCATGGGACCTCGCCCAGTACGACGCCTGGTCGATTCGCAAGATGTTTAGCGTCGTGTTGGAAAAGACAGTGCGCGAGCTGCGCGGCATCTCGTGCATCGATCTGGAGGAAGTGGCACCCCCCAAGCAGATGATCTGCACATCCAGGATGTTTGGCCAGCGCCAGTACACCTTTTCCGCGCTGGCCGAATCGGTGGCCAGCTACACGGCTCGGGCGGCAGAAAAGCTAAGAGCGCAGCAGTCGCTCTGCCAGGTCATGCGTGTAGGCATTCAGACGGGTATGCACGGCCCGCCGGAGGAGCGCTACTCCAATGGAGTCATCCTGAACCTGCCCTACCCCACCGATGACACCCGTGTACTGGTCCAGTACGCCTTGCACGGCCTGAAACACATCTACCGCGAAGGCTATGGCTACGCCAAATCCGAGATCCTGCTCATGGACTTAAAGCAGCGTGGCGAGTACTCCATGGACCTGTTCCAGCCCGAGCAGTCAGCTGGGGCCGATCGGCTCATGAGTACCATGGACAGCATCAACCGCAAGTTCGGCAAAGGCATGCTTCGCCCTGCGCGTATTACGGCTCAACCCGGCTGGGCCATGCGGCGCGAGCTGATGAGCCAGAGCTACACCACCCGGCTGGATCAGCTTTGGACGGTGCGTAGTTGAGAGAGTCGCTTCGACCAAAGATCGAGAGAATGTACGGTCAGCCTTCCTGCGGAACCGTCCAGAAGATCTGGACATTGCCATCATCGCGAAAAGCCAGGGTCACGTTGTCAGTGTCACCCAATTCCTCCATGACTCGATCCCAGGCGTCATCCGGATCGCTTTCCAGTCGTTCAAGCAGGGCTGTTTTAGAACGTTGAGCCGCTGGACTGTTAATCACGCGCTGAAGACGCATCGCCAGGACTTCATAGGGTTTGGGAGCAGGTGGAGCCGACGCAGTTTTCTTTGCCATGTGTACAACCCATACTGTATGCATTTACAGTATTGCATGCCTCGCATCTAGATCAAGCTATTTCACGGGCAGCTCCTGAGCGCCAGGAACCAAGCAACCCGTGTTCACTCTGTACGTGGCTTTCCGCTCACCAGCCGGTTCAGCTCGGTGCGAACCATGTTGCGATACTGCTGCGGCTCAAGCGCCTCGATCTGGGCGTCTGCCCAGGCCCGAAAGCCCGCCTTGCGTTTTTCCTTCTCGCTGAAAATCCTCCCCGCCTCGGCATAGCTGCGCTCGCGATTCTGCTGCCAGAAGGCAAACATCTCGGCCTTTTGGGCTTCAAGTGCGGCTCGATACTCGGCTGGGTGATTGGCAAGGTTCAAGGACAGTGTAGGGCTGGCGCTGGACGTGATTTCCATAGGTTTAGGGACTCCTGATACAAGCGGCCCAATCATACCTGCCTCTACTGCAAAGGACGTGCAGCTTGTCTGAACCCAGCGCTCCGAATGCTGCGTGGGCGAACTTGCATCACTCAAATTCCATGAGACCTTGGGTATATAGCCAAGGAGAACATCATGTGCACACGCCCCGCCGTAATCGTCCAAAAGGTCCTGAATTCGAGAGGTGATATCAGCCATTGCCGTATCCAGATAGGCCCAGCTACCCTTATTGCCCCGTTCAGCGAGAGCTTCGAAGCACTCGAAGCCAGGGTTAAAAAGGCTACCGGGATCGAGCTGACAGTGGCTGAGGTTATGGCCGTTACAGCGGCATCCCGTGAACAGATGGAACGAGAGGCGTTGCGACTGAAAGAAGCGCTACTACCGTTGCCCCCAGGAACCGTGGCCAATGTGGAGGATGGGCTGTTTTTCTGGATCAATACCCGAGGCGAGCTGGTATGGGCTGACTGCATACCCGGTCAGGACAATCCGGCTCAGGTCTACCCAGGGCTGATCACCTGCATTGACGAAATCGACACGCACGAACTGTATGCTATCGCGCAGAGCATCCGTATGTGGCTGGCCATCCCTGCGTTTATTCATGTTGATGCGGGCTGGTTAATCCGTACTGAGATCAATAAGACCCTTACCGAAAGGCGCGAAAGGCCCCGTACTTTTAGTGCGGGGATGGATAGCGCGGGCAGCGAAGCGGCCCTACAATCACCGTATCCATATCTATTGATGGCGTAATGTTACATACCAAGACTCTCAAAGTTCGAGTTCGAGACAAGCACGCTCCTTTGCTCTGGCAGATGGCGCGTAGCGTTAATTTTGTCTGGAACTACCTAAACGAACTTAGTCAGCGCTACATTCGTGAGCGCGGAGGGTTCTTGTCGGCGTATGACTTGCAGAAGTACACGAACGGATGCGCCAAAGAACTAGGGAAGGTCTGAAGTAG
>NZ_DEYV01000034.1:0-15436 GCF_002364655.1 Pseudomonas sp. UBA3149 | reverse complement strand
TCAAGCACTATCAATGATTCAGGATCTGGCGTCACAAGTGTATTTGAAGCCGTCCAGAGCGAAATACTTGGAGTACTGACCAGGATTCCCGAGCCCGTGATGCTTCTTATACCCCTCATGATTACCGGCATTAAGTTTTGGTCAGGAGAATTTGCATCCGCTTTGAAGATAGGCGTTATTCCGCTTCTGATCATGGTAGGACCCGCAGTTGCCATGAAAGCACTTGGGATTGATGGCCCGTCAAGTTCTGACTCATCGGGCTATGCCACCTTTACTTCGGCGGTTGAGGAAGGACGAGCCCGTGATGTCGAGCATCAGCTCAAATCAATTGCCCAGAGCGGTAAGAGTGTTGATTCGCTCCAGGTTGATTACCTGCTTGCCCAGATGATTGTGCGCTACCACAGCCATCCAGAAGTCAGAGAAGGATCGTTTGAGAAAACCAGAGAGTGGTATCGCTACAACAGTGGTATTGCCAGGCGCTTCGTCGATACTCTGGTCGCCAGGCAAGGACAGGCACTGTTTGAGATTGACGCACAGAACCTCTCCGCCATTGCTCACTTTGTCCATAGCAAGCCATACCCACAGGCAGCGATTGATTATGAAGCCAGCCAAAGCTGGAAGCTGGCGATCCTTGCAGCTTTGGAGAACCTGCTGATCGCTCTACTCGCAGTGCTGCTGGTGCTCAGTACAGGTGTATTCCTCATTAAAGCCATGCTTGAAGGTCGTGCTGATCGCATCCGTAGTTTGTTGGGCGATGTTGTGGAGCAGGAGCAGGCGGTATGAGCCACTTTGACCATCCACTCAGCCCTGATGTAAATGAGCTTGAAGCTCGCAGCCGCCTGCTTAAGCGCAAGGCGCGCCAGCTCTTATGGGCGTTCGGCTGTCTGGCGGCGGTTCAGGCGGGTGTGTTTGTCTTCGGCCTATTGATCAAACCAGCTCACCCGCTGTCACGTGTCGACATACCTCCCAGCCTGATTGCCGTCACAAATGATGGCCAGGCCCCATATACAAACAACAAGACAGACAGGAATGGTTTTGGTGCTGCAGCGCAAGCCGGGAATATTTCAGAGGTCGTAGCTCAACTCAAGAGCGCCCGTTGGAAAGAAAAGCCTGTCGGCCCTCTTGCGGCTGAATACGTGCTCGCGCAGATGATTGTCAGGTACCAGACAGGGCTAGAGCTACCAGAGCCAGTGCGTGAAGCGGACAAGCAGTGGCTTGAGGAAAACAGCAGGGTTGTGAAGCGCTTTGCCGATCAGGTCGTAGGCCGAGAGACGCCACTGCCTTTTCAGGCTGATCCCGAAAGTCTCTATGCGATCGAGCTAGCGGCCTATGGCGAGCCACGCTCGGTCGTAGCAAGGGATTATGCTCAGTCGCATCAGCAGACGTCACGCATACCCGCTCTGCTTTCAGTGTTTGCTGGCGTGTTTTCGCTTCTGATTGCCGCGGGCAGTGGGGTATTGCTTTTATTAGCTGGTTTTCTTAAACGGCGCACCCTGCGTATACGGGCTATTTTGCCCGGTACGAGTTTCTCCCTTTGAGTTGCATCCCCTCAGTCCGAGGAAAACTATGGCCGACTACCTATTGAGTGTTTTTCTGGTCGCACCGATAGCTATCTTGTGGCTGATGCTGTTAATGCCGTCCGATCAAGAGTTAGCGGTAGCATCGATTGAGAGGGAGCGTGAGCGGGTAGCTATACAGGTTTCGAGCAAAAGGAGGCTTAACCAAAGTCTTCACACTCACCGCTTCCTTAAGGGCTGGCTTGCTGCCTGTGTACTGTGGACCGCGCTGGTCGCAGGCGCCACGTACCTGAGCTGGCCAGAGCAGACTCGACCCATGCCTGTACTGCCCGAGCTGCCCAGCCTCGAACACTACGAGCAGGCGTATAGCAGAGCCCTTACAAGGGAATCGTTCTTTGAATTCCATGCCACAGCAGTAAGAAGGCAGAACACCATCCTTGCTACCCATCAGGAATTTGAAGACGGGTATGGAGACAGGATCAAAAGTCTGCTGCTTGTGGTTTTAGCGCTCTGGATAGGCCCCTGTGCAGCGCTTGGAGTAGCCTTAGCACGCATGGAAGGCAGACGATAATGTGAATCTTTGGGGTATCAATTTCTTTCCATAGTTTGGCGACATACATAGGGGGAAAAGGTCTGGTCCATTTGCTTCTACGACGCAGCGGTAAAACCAAGAGGCTGGACGGCTCTACTCTAGAAAGACTTGCTCGTCAGTTGGGCGAGCCCTGCTAAACCTAACCAGAGGGCAAACATGTGAAAACTACCAGCCTTTCGCTCAAGCTCCTCGTCGGGTGGTCGGTTATTGTGCTTTGGGTCATATTGGCCATCTGGGTCGGCATCCGCTATGAAACTGTTTATTTGGCTTACCTCGGTACAACCGCTGCGGGCGACCCTGACCATATTACGCGTTACTTCGCCATCGGAGTCCTGTGTTGTCCAGCCATTGTCATGTCATGGCATGTTCGGGAGTGGCAAGATAGTTAAGGTGGCATGGTGTTTTGGTTGCGATGACTAGCACATTTGCCGGGGCGATGAGACAGTGAGGGACATAGCTTGAACGAAACAACAGTAGTGAACATAGCTAGCGTATGTTTTGTGCTTGCAGTACTGAGCACATACTTTCCTTTGAAAAAGGCCCAGCTTGGTGTCAAAGGGGGACTCGGCATCGGAGAGCTGATCTGTTACGGGAGTTATAGCGTCAGTTTTTTGCTTTTCGCATGGAGTGATTACGCCTCGTTTAACATGACGCCAACACCAACGGATGTTGCTGCTATATGTTTGATCCTTGCCCTAGTGAGTTCGTATTTTCCCCTCAAGAGAGCCTACCTTGGCATCAAGGGAGGAAGTCGTATCGGTGAGATCGTATGCTATGGATTCTATTTTGTTAGCCTTTCTATCGTGGGATGGTCCCAGTTCTACTCGTAGATACGGCTGTTCTGGATGTCTGTTCCGCCATCGACCGGTGGCGAATGACGGGTATCAAGAAAACCGCTCCACTCCTGCATAAGCCCCCTTCTCTTCTCCAGCAGATCTCCACGGTTATAGGCCGCTTCTACCTTGCTGCCCAAGGTATGCGCCAGCGCCATTTCACACACCTCGCGCGGATAGTTCGTGGTCTCCGCCGCCCAGGTTCTGAAGGTTGCGCGAAAGCTATGCGGGACGGCCATGTGAACCTTTAGGGTAGCCAGTACGCGGCCAATAGCATTGCCGGGAATACAGCCTGTGCGGCGGCTGTTGGGAAAACCCACTCGGGATGCTGGCCGATTCGTTAGTGAATGATCTCAATATAAAAATCTAGATTAGAGCAGGGTCTAACTGACCTACGGTAGGCCCTCTACAACTCAGGAATAGTCTTATGGGACTCTACGGACAGTCCTAGATGAATTGGCGAGATTAAAGCGATGCTACAGGAAAAGATTGGTCTAAAGCGTAGCCCAATACCTAAAAACATAAGGTAGCAAACCTTACATTAAGACCAATCCTCCTTGAAAAGCTTACTATAGTTAAATTAGTCAACCTCTCCCTGTTATAGGTATACAGGACATAATCTATCCATCCTGGAAAGATCATCTAAATGGCATTCCTGCCTTAAACTTGCAAATCGGTCTGCATGATGTGTCGTCACTGGTAGGCGAGGATGACGATACAAAGAAGCGCCATGAATCCGGCTCAATAGGATTACCTGTTTGGCTAGAGTATGAAGATCGGTTAAGCCGTAGCGCTTTCTTAAGCGGAGAGGACGAACGGTCACTTTATCTCCCCAAGCTTGTCCCAGGTCCTGGCTGCTATAGGTCGCAACTATCAGTTCGTCTAATCCACTTAATTCGAAAGCGTCTCCTACTTCCGGATTGGAATATATGGCTTTCCCCTCTGGACCTTGGCTCCGACGAAAAAGTGGTGGGCAGCCACTTTTAATCACTTCTAACACATCAATGCCTACATTATGCTTTTGCTCAACGCGTTTGATTACATCCAAAGATTCGTATAAATGTCCATCTCTATGTAGAGTTATCCGTTGAGGTAGGAGACCGTCGTTCGCTCTAACGAAGGCTTGTAAACTACGCTCCAGTAAGTCATGTAGTACTTCATTTTCTACTCGCTCTCCCTTTTGCGCCTCAGCTAATTGCCAGCCAAGTTGAGCTCCGCTCCTTGTAAACAGAAAGGCGGTACCGGGGAGCCTTTGGCCAACTCCCCCAAGATCCAGCCCTATGAAAAGATCTGTATCGCCTGGCATTTCATCAAGTCCACAGATCAAGCCGCCAGCTTTACTGAACAGCCCAGCAGCTAAGTTATTATAATAAGTTTGCTGATAGATACGCGCTGGATGATCTAAGCGCATGAATTGCGTAGCAAGTCCATACCGATAAGCCACATTTCGAATAGCTTGCTTGTTCGCATTTCGGCCTAAAGCAATAAAAAGTAATGCTTCAGGAAGAGTCTTAGACGATAGGCGAGCATCAAGCTCCAATTCATCATTTGCTGAGGGAACCTGCTTCCACCTTGGAGACTCGCTAGACCAGAGCTGGCATATCTTTTCTACATTGTAGAAATGTTGCTTAGCCGCCTGTTGCTCCTCATTTGTTCCACCAATCACTATAGGAACAACAAGCTCGCGTTGCATGCCCCTGAATGCACCATGCTTGGTAACCAGTTTTTCATGATCACCAATCTTATCATTAGCAAACCGCAACCTGATTGGAGGACGAAGGTACTGCACCCTTTCATCTAGATTTCTGACAGTTGTAAGTCCACACGCCAGCTCACCGACCTTTAGATTTTTGATGCGTTGCGCAGCCGCTTCAAGTCGATCAGCAATGGGCCATTTCAGACCCTTAGCTATCCTTTCCAAAAGCTTACCATCGATGCCTTGTAACGTTTCAAAGTCGAACATCGGCTGTAATAAAGTAGCTAAATGTTCAAATGATTCTTTACTACGACCGTAGCTGACTTTCACAACGGATGAGACATACGCTAGGCCTTTCTCGCCAGGCAGGATATTGCCTCGCTGGTCGTGGTAGTCGAATAGACTGATTTTCCCTTGAGCGGTGGAGATCTGGGATTGAGCGGAGCGGCTTTCCTCAATTGCAATAAAATTTGCTGACCCAGGAGCTTTTCCTTGGGATGAATAACGATGCCGTACCCTTTTGATGCTTTCGAGCCACTCAGGCCGGGTCTTGATAACCCAGTCTAACGTTATATGTTCACGTGGAAGCAAACGGTGACGCACCATAAAGCTTACCAACGTACTTCCGTCTGGAAGAACCTCAGGTACAAGTCTCAAACATTGAAAGACGTCTAGAAACTCATTGCGCACCGCTACCCTTGATGAAGCCAGACAATCGATCAATTCAACCTGATAGCCTTGCCCATATTCGGCCTGCATCGCGCCGTTACTTACGTTGGCTAGCTGCCTTGTACCTTGCATTAGACACTGGTTTACTAAGCGTTTGATCGTTTCGCGGTGTAGCTCATTCTCAGAACTTAACGTTAGTTCCCTTTCTCCTTGAACGACACAGTGAACACCTTGCCAGTTTGCTTCATATGCAGACAACGGCCGCATTGTAACGAGCTTAAAGGGTCCAAAATCAGTGATAGCTGTTTGCCGATTCACCCAGCTTAATTGGCTAGCACCTCTTCGGGTAAGCTGAATGGGTTCCTGGTCGCTGGGAGAACTGACAAAGGTTAAATCGTAAACATAAACCGGCAGGCTTCCTAAATTACGCTCAAGCTGAAGTGCAGCTATACCAAGTTTAGACATCCGATAGTCCCTTCTTAACTATTCCATATCACTATCCAATAATATTCACAGAACTCCAAGCATGGACTTCACATTCAAGTAAAGATACTAGCTTGCCAGTATAAGGTCTATTTCGTGAGTTAGTTGCTAGCTTGATGCTTCATAGCTGAAAGAGAGAATGACTATTCATTAAGCTGAATGAGATTACGCTTTGGTGGACGGTGTGTCTGCTATCGTTCTAGGTCTGGTTGGGGGAGGATGGATAACGCTACACCACTACATGGGCAGGGGATCAGCGAGTCCAGTAGCTCTAGGCCTCAGGAAGGTTGACTCGACTTTTTCAATACATTATTAATCACGCCTTGATACCGCTACGTCAGACAAACAATTCAAGGCAGGGATTTTATTTTATCAACTAGTCTATTGTAAGCGCCATGCCGTCGAGCGGCTATTTATATTTCGCTCAAGGTGAAGCGCTGGAGGCTATATGTTTTGAAAGGATTGTCTATCGAGCGTGAACATAGTCCTGCTTGAGGAGAACTTTCAGTAAGTTTCTAATACTCTTCTCGAAAATCTTTGGCTATTCGCGCCAAGTAATTCATCGTTTTACTATCTCTGGCGAGATGATGTGCATTCGGGTGAAATACTGCAAGTAGGCTATATTGATAATCGTCCAACTCGCCTCGAACATACACTAACGCGGTGTCGCTAGTTCTATCATTCCTCGGCTTACTGTGAGGAAACCCGCTAGGAGAAAGATTAAGGTGCAAGTGCATAAGCCGAGAAGAGTATGCCAGGGGCGGCTCGACATAGGGACAATCCCGCCCGAAATAGGATGGCTGATAGTCCCTGTCGCTATCGACATAGCGCTTGAAGTCTCTGATCAACTTATCAATAAGACCTGGATATTGTTTGGCGACTGGAGCAAAAAAGGAATCATAGGTACGCGGATTGATACGAACAATCGCCTTCATTCACTATCAACCAGCTATCTTTTTAAGATTTTCTGTGCCTAGTGCCGCCAAAGCTGCAAGACCGCCAAGGTTAATGTCACTTCGATATGACTCAGCAGGTGCCTGAAGTTGCTTTTTAAAATCAAGTATATCTACGGCTCTTGACCTTATGGAAGCAAGGCATCGAGCGAACGCCTTACGTTCACTGCTAGAAAGCTCGATATTAGTAGCATTACGCACATGATGCTCCAATGACCGCAGCATGTCGACCAATAACGCCATTCGGGAGACATCAAACCTAGCGGCTTTACGGGGATCATTCATGGCTGCTAGCAAGACCTCATCCAATATCTCGTTGAGGACTTCAGCTCCTTCCTGCATATCCAAAAGAACCTTATGAAGATTCAAGGATATCTCTGATCCCTGTATGAAATAGCCTATGTTTGAAACGGGTGTTTCTGCCGACTGGCTGTCGGACGAAATCAGAATAGCCATCGCAGCGGCGGTAGAGGCACCAATTCGGGCAACTGCGCGAGACAGGTTGTCTTCTTTAGTCATATAAACCTCCACGATACGATGTACTTTAGAAACTCATCGGATGACCTGACTGTATCCGAGGCAGGACTATACACTGTTTCGACATCCATTCGAACGTAGGTTCATCGAATGGTCCTTTGAGGCTGTAAGCTACAGCTCGGATTGCGTTCTTGCACAGTATCGAAAAAACACCTAGTCGGCCCAGTGTCTTTTATAGCTCTGGCCCAAACACTTAAATGTTGTGAAGGCGAATCATCTCGCGCAGCCGAGCCGAACATTGTCGTGCCTTCCCTGCCTCTCGTCGATGTCGTTCATATCCCTCTAACTGGCCACTCTTTCGAGCCTGCTCGGCAAGCCGAAGGTGCAAGGCTTCCTTTTCATCGAATACACGGGTTGCAGACCACATGGCCTCTTCAGCCAGCCGCTCCTGAATTTTAGAGAGCATCTCAGCAGAATAGGCATGACCTGCATGACAGCGAAAGTGAAATGGCCCGTTCTGCTTGATCTCAAAGAGTACGCCCCGGCATTCTGGACAACCAAACGGAGAAGGTTCAGCAATAGAGCTCAATTCAGGAATGCCTGAGGATCGCTGCTTGGATACCTGATCTTCTGTCGTTACCCAGTCTACGTTCTGTTGCGACGGCTCGACCGCTTCGTTGGTTAGGCTTACCAGCTTTGCCGCTAACTGGTTAATCGGAAGCCAATAATCGACATAGTTATGGTCAAGCCTGTTGTTAACCATAAAGGGACTGACCGCTTCAAGCGGGTCCTGAGCCAAGGTGATCCCGCCATGGCACTTGATGGCCTCCATGCCCAGCACACCATCTTCCATGTCACCGGGCAAGGTTACGGCTATGACATTCTCTCGAAACTCAATCGCAGCAGAGCGAAACAATGGGTCTATTGAGGGCCGCTCAAAGTTTTCCCTGGGCCCGTACACGATCCGGATCTTCCTGTTCTCAACACGCATATGCCTGTCAGGCCGAGCGAGCAGGATTTCACCTTGAACAAGGGGATCCAGTTCTTTTGCATAGCGGATAGGTAGTTGAGTGTGTTGGGAGAGGATATCAAGTAGCGCCTGCTCGTTGGGACTCATGTGCACCACAACCAGCACGCTAGCCTTTAGATCAGGGGGCAGCTTGGCCAGCAACCAGTGCAGGCCGTTGAACCCTCCTGCAGAGGTGCCGATAACGATCAGTCGATCTACCGATTCCATATCGTCACCGCTTGTAGGCGCCTATTATGGAACAGTATAGACCTTTGATAATCATTCACGGATGTATATTTTCAACAGACGAGCATCTCAAGTTGAGGTCGTGATGTTTCATCGTGCCGGCTCAACGCTCAGTATGCCGGCAGTCCTCCTTCAAGCTCGTCTTGCCATAACCGATAGCTTTAACTCTTCTTTTTATCGAGGTAAAAAATGCAGGAAGAAGACTTCCACAGGCAGATAGTCATGGAGCTTACCCTGGGAAGGCCATTACCCAGCCTATGGGCTAAGGTTATTTCAGAAGCGAAAGGTGATGAAGCCTTCGCTAAAGCCTTGTACCTACGCTATCGTATGGACAGTTTGAAGGCTTTGCATACGAGTTCACCTGATCACCCTCCCCTATCAAATGTAACCCTAAAGAGAAATCATCATCTTTATTTGTTGATCGGTACGACCTTAGTGCTCAGCATTTTCGCAACCTGCATGGTCTTGCTGTAAGCAGCAAACAGACGCGTTTGCTCAACTATCGCCTTTGCTTTTGAGCTCTTCCATTGTCTTATGGCATACCTGTATCAGGTGTTCTAATTTCCAGGGCTTGGACAAGAAAAACGAATGATCCCTTTGTGGTAGATCAGCGCCTGCACAATAGGCAGAGGACAGGACAACATGCAGCTCCGGACAGGCATTTGCTGCAAGACGCGCCAGGTCTATGCCATCTAGGCGTCCCGGCATACGGATATCAGAAACCAGCAGTACAACCTCGTTGAGATGGTTTTGCAGGTAATCCCATCCAGCATCCGCTGTCGAAAATGAAGCAACAGAGAATCCCTCCATCTCCAAGACGTCTCTCACCAATTCACGCACCAGCTCTTCGTCTTCGCAAAGAACCGCGGTAGGAGGCGTTGCGCTGGCGGATTCCAAGGTAGACATAAATGAGGGTCATCAAATTAGCTTCGGCAATGGATTCAAGGACTTGAATTTAGCCAGCCTGTTCCAAGTACCTGACCGGACACCTATTTTGTATAATAATTGCCTTGAATCTTGTACAAAATAGCTAATATGTATAGCTATTTGGATACATGTTCTAAAGTTATTTTAGAAATGACAAAAGCCAGCCATCTCCAGGTTGGACTGAAATGCTCAAAACATTGAGCATTTACAATTCACAGGTGATTAGCCGGACAGGAAAGCTATGGCAGATTTTAGCAGTTTCAACCCAAACGCCTCTTATGAGGTCCGATGTGATGGAATCAGATTTGCTGAGATTCATCAAAGCCGTTTTTTTGAAGGTAAAAGTCGAGACCTCCCTACAGGCGAGATACGAGAGAGCAAGCTCTTTATCAACGGAACACCTGTAGGTGTCGTATCAGGCCTTACCATTACTCGTGTACATGACAGTGTTGTTTTTGAGCTGGTCCCTCTTCCCTGATCCTGGCCTTATCCCTAGCTATTGGATTCTTTCAAAAGGTTTCGGATCTCAGCCTTTACAGCTGCCGCATCCTGAGCCGTCTCGTGCTGCCTGATCGCCCTTTCGCAATCGGTAATAATCATATCCAGAAGAGCACTGTTTGCAATGTGGCTGGGCTTAAGGCTTCGTTTCAGCAGCGTTTCACCTGATTGCGTCCTTACACAAAGCAATGTTTCATCGGCGCTTACAGGCTGAGCCTTGATTTCATAGGTATGATCGAACACCTGAACCAGGCGCTCTATATGACGTCGCAAGGGCATAATCTTTCGAATTATCAATCATCTGGCTATTTGCCAGATAGCTTAGACCAAAGATCTGCCTGATGCCTGTCTAGCTCTGATCAACTGTGCGCCGCTGGTCAGTCTGGGCAAGAGCTTTTTGAATGAAGCCATCAACAACACCTGGTTTATTCAGCTCTTCTACCGAAAGATAGCAGGAACAGATCACGGTGCTTTCTACTGCATGATAGACCGAAAGCAGCATATGACTTTCGGCTAAAGCCTCGTACCTACAGCGCAGCGGGTACAGCTCGCGAGCAACACGTTGCATCACGACACGTAAAGGGTCACTCAAGGTGTCAATTCCACAAAGGCTTAAACATCACTAGATCTAGCTTCGTACCGAGAGGTCGAAGACATAGAAATTTATCATTTCCGATACCCTTTCTGTACGCGAAAAGATGACTGGTAAGTCAACATTTTGAGATCTGCTTATCAAGCAAATGATCGATAGACAAGCGGTTGGAAACCCTGACGAATAAGTGCTGGTCTTTTATTGTGAGCAATAAGGATCTTGCCTGATCCTCTGTTAGCTGCCGCAGGTATGAGTACATGCCCCTATACTGCGGCAGCTCTTTTTAACTGACTCAGGCACATCTCTCACTTAACCTAGACCAATGCATATCGGTTAGAAACGATGATCCCAAACTCTAGCCAATCCCATGATTACCGTTCGTATAGGATCGAGCGACTTTTTGAGCAAGCCATCAACTATCTAGGACCTAAAAGCTATCTTGCTCAGGTTATAGACAGCTATCGGACGTCTATCATGGACGCAGAGGCGACTGCGCTGTTAAGGCTTCAATTGCTGCTTCAAGGTATCCACGAGGCGGGAGGTCTTAAAGATGATCAATTTGAACATCTGGCGGGCATTATCCTTACCGGCCAAACTGAAGGCTGGCTCCTTTAGTTATGATTATAATCCTAGTTAAACACCTTAGCCATCTTCATCCTACCAGCGCTCGGTTTCCATCTATTTCATTAACAGCTCACAAACCCGTAGGGCAAGCGTATCAACCGCAAACGGCTTGGTTAAAATCTGCATTCCCGGCTCCAGACGACTGTTGCCTATTGCAGTGTTTTCAGCGTATCCAGTGATAAGCAATACCTTGAGGCCTGGCCGGACTTCACGTGCTGCATCAGTCATCTCTCAACCGATCATGCCCCAAGCAGGCCAACGTTAGAGATGAGGAGGTCAATATGTATGTCAGAGGCAGGGCCTGAACCCCCAAGCACATCTGTTAGCAGCATACGTATCGTAGGTTCGTCATTCACAATCAACAGCGTCTCGAGTCATGGGGCATTGATGGATATTGCCACGCTCTGTATTCATCGTTTTTTTCTAACGACTGCAATTTCAGAATCAAAGACTTCAAAGCGATAGAATTTACTATCGTCTCATGGTAGCTACTTAAGGATTGTAGCTATTTTTGTAGGCTTTAGAATGAAATAAAGATCACTGCCTGTTTTTAAGTCAGGCCCTATGGCCTATAGCGGATGGCAGAAAATTACTCTGCAAGAGGTATTCTTTCAGGGGACAAATCTACAGGGGCTGCATAGTAATCAGACTCGCACGGATATATGCGCTCGTTACTATTGCTATAGTATATTTTCAGGATGTTCTTTATACCCTGTCTGAAACAGGTCCAATTTAATACTACTCAGAAGGTTCCTTAAGTCATTGATATGGATGACAGGCTAAAACAGTTGCAATCTCGATTTACTGATTACTGCTCCTTTCACGTTGAAAAAACCAAGAATGGCGTTCTAATCCTGGCTACAAGCCATACAGGGGCGCTAGTGAGTAGCTGCTACCTCTCTGATGATCAGGACAGAAATCTTACAGACAGAATGTTGGGCGAGTTTGAGCAAACTCTTATTGTTAAAAGAGCTCGTGGGTAGCATGACTTATTTCTAGAGGGATGCAGGCTACATTGCGAGAGTAGTTGAATGAGCAAGAAGGTAATAAAAGGGTGCCGACAAAATAAAACCGCTCAAGCCAATCTCTTGAGCTAGATAGGCGCAATGGCCAGCAATATCCAGGCGGCAACAACCGAAAACTTTGGTCACGATACATGATAGTGTATCGCTCACTCATTACCGTCTGCCTGCAAAGGGAATTGAGATTGAGCTTAGCGTACCCAGTGTTTCCTGAGCAAAACAACGTTTGAGCCGTTGTCAGGGTCCAGTAGTTTTTGCATACGGTAGGCTGCACAAAGCAATACGAGCGCTCGAATAGTCTCGTTTGTATCGACCTCATTGAGTGGCACCTTCCACTCAAATCGTCCCTCGCCTGGTATGCCGGCAGTGGGGCAGCTGATCCTGGCAACACGACCAGCACTCTCTGAACACATGCCAAAGGTGAGATGAATTTCCATGGCTATCTGAAGCTGACGCGAGTCACCATCATCAAGATGCGGCCGCCATGGCGCAGGCTTGTCCGTTTTGCCTTCCACCAACGGCACTGACCCCTCCTCCATCCAGTCTACGATCCTGTAGCCGCAGCCAAGTGCCGCCAGCTTGAGTTGCCGCTCAAGAGGTAACAGGTAGCTCTCAAGGTCATTGCTCATTGGTGATCTCCTTCTGGCAAACACGCTGGCGTCGTTGAGAAACACTAGCTGTATAAAGCGAGGTAATACGGTCTCGTCGTCAAAAGCCCTGTTTACGTTAACCTCGCTGATCTGACCACCCTTCATGCAGGAAAAGTTACAGGCGGTAGGCTCTAGATCGCGGCTTTAAGCACCGCACCTACACAAACAGAAGGCAGAAATGGGAAGAACGCAGAGGTGATAGAGCTATCATCTTAAAAATGCCCTGCAAAGCAGGGCTAAACCTTCAGAAGTGTCTTTCAGACGATAGGATACTAAGCATTCCATGTTACATTTCTATGAATAGGTTGTCATACGATCACTGCCAAGAGCTTGAGGCGCTGCGCCTTTATAGCTCAAAGAGCAAGTATTGCGTTGTAAGGGATTTACCGATGTACGAGACAGATGCAGACATAGACGATGTGCTCATTCGTCGTGTCGAGTGTGAGGAATGTGATGAGGTAAAGGCATGTATGTATATCCTGCATCCTGAATGCGACACGTTGAGATGGATTTGCCCCGGTTGCATTACTGAACTCCGTCCTGGGTGCCAGTAAGCCAAATTGCAAAGGAAGCAGTCATGCCAGCTCGTTCTGCGAACGTACAAAACAAGGTTCGTCCAGTAAAAGCCAAGGCACGTCGCCTGGCCTGTTACCACTGCGAACAGGTACGCTCCTGTACTCTTCAGTACAATGCTAAAACCTACATCTCTGTCTGGCTGTGCATGGATTGCATTAATAAGTAATAACCATAGAAGTAGATGCATAGCTTAAGCGATCAAGATATGCCCTAGACTACAGGTCGATGACATCGCGAAAAATCAGATTTCTTCATGACTCTGCATACTCTCTACTGACCATCTATTCCCCCCTCCCCAGCAAATAGCTAGTGGGACCGGATCCTTGTAAGTAAGACTACTTATTTGGCCGCAGGTAGGAAGGGTTATGGTATGCACCTCTATCGGAGGAGTATCCATGGCTTAAGTTCTACATAAACGCGCCACGAACACGCACACCTTCCGAGTAGAATGCACGCGTAGCAGGACTCGATCGCGACGCTAAGCAAGCGCTATAGCTTAAACCCCTAGACGGGTTCTCAAAGATGGTGATCAAGTGGCGTAAACGCGATTCGGTTGGTCAGACCTGGCTGGGCTCAATCCAAGGCCTGTACCTAGCCTTTCTCATCGATACAAAGCACCAGAGCCTTATCCGGTGGGTTCAGGTAAAGCCCAACGATGTCATGGGCCTTATCCACGAAGGCCAGATCGGTTGAGCGTTTGAACGTCTGCTCAGGGTGGTGCTTAAGGCCAAACGCTCACCAAATACGTTGCATACATCAGTAGCCCTACTCATGCGGCGCGAACTCCCGTGACTGGCATCCTCAGGCTTGGTTTGCCTGGCCCGGTCGACGACTTCCTGGACCTTTTTGTCGCTGATACAGCTAGGCTGTCCAGATCTGGGCTCATCACTAAGCCCGTCAAGTCCCCATTGCGAAAAGCGAAGGCGCCATTTGAATACGGTCTGAATGGTGATATCTAATCGTCTGGCAATCGATGAGTCAGATTCACCGCTAGCGCAAGAAAAAATGATTTCAGTCCATAGTTTTGTTGTGGTTCACCACACTAACCCCTTCATTCCGCGACCTAACACCTAAGCACTATTCTGCCGGAGGAGGTTTCAACGATTGAAGCGCTCTGCCAGATCACGCAGATAGACTGCCATCTGCTCAAGCTCACCACTGAGCACGGCACCTTGCTGTGACTGCTGAGTGCTGTGATCGGACAACTCGGCAATGCGGGTAATTTGCTGATTGATGTCCTCTGCCACATGGCTCTGCTCTTCTACCGCCGTAGCCATCTGTTGGCTCATGGCCGTGATTCGCATGACCGCCTGGCTGATACCCTCCAGTGCCTCGCGTACAGCTGCCGTGTGTTCTTCACTCTGCCGTGAGGCCTCTTCGCCCTTGGCTGCTGTAGCAACGGCGCGCTGCGCGCCTGAACGCAGGTTCTCGATGATCTGGTGAATCTGCTGGGTAGAATCACGCGTACGTGAAGCCAGCGAGCGCACCTCGTCTGCGACCACGGCAAATCCGCGACCAGCCTCACCTGCCCTCGCTGCTTCAATCGCAGCATTAAGCGCCAGTAGATTGGTCTGCTCGGCAATCGAAGTAATCACATCGGCAACACTGCCAATCGACTGGGTGGAATCGGCAAGCTCACCCACTGCCTGTCCAATTTCACTCACGGCGCCAGCCAGCTGCCTCATGGAGGCTAAACTCTCATCCGCCACGTCACGACCATGCAGGGCCAGCGACTCCGCCTCGCCAGCAGCCTGAGCCGTCTGGTTAACGTTTTGAGAAACCTCCTGAATGGTGGCAGACATTTCATTGATTGCGGTGGCTGACTGGTCGGTCTCATGGCGCTGACGATCAAGCAACTCGGCTTGAGCACGTGCAAGACGCGACGACTCTGCTGCCTTGCTCTGCACGTTGTTGCCGGTATCCACCAGGCGAGTCAGTGCCGTTTGCAAGCGTGACTCCTGGCTTTGCAAGGCGAGGTCCATCTGGCCTGCCGCGCCAAACTGGTTACTGTACGTAGGCGCAACGATGGCGCTGGTAAACATCTTCGGATTGGCCTCGAAGATCTTTTCAAT